>JANXUO010000656.1 GCA_025356245.1 Hymenobacter sp. | reverse complement strand
GGAGGCCGCCTTTTTGGCGAAAACCGCGCGCAGGAAATGGCCGAAAAACACGCGCAATTGCCTGCCGACATCGAATGGCACCTCATTGGCCACTTGCAAACCAACAAGGCCAAATACATCGCCGGCTTCGTACACACCGTGCAAAGCATTGACAGCCTGCGTCTTCTGCAAGAGCTTGACCGCCAGGCAGTCCACCACAACCGCATCATCTGCGGCCTGCTGCAATTCCACATTGCCCAGGAAGACGCCAAAACCGGCCTCTCCCCCACCGAAGCCGACGAACTGCTGACTTCTCCCGAGTTTCGCGCCCTGCAAAATATCCGCCTCACCGGCGTAATGGGCATCGCCACCAACACCCCCGACGAGACCCAAATCCGCCAGGAGTTTCAGGTTCTGCACCAGCAATTCGAACGCCTCAAAACAACCTATTTCGCTGATGACGAAAGCTTCCGTGAAATATCAATGGGCATGAGCGGCGACTACGCCTTGGCCCTGGCCGAAGGCAGCACGCTAGTTCGCGTCGGTAGCGCCATTTTTGGCGCCAGAGAATACGCTAAAAGCTAACATTCAACCTTTAAAACTCAACATTCAAAAATGACTTCTCGTCTTATCATCCAACTTGCTGCTTTGCTGGGCGGCCTCGGCGTCGGCATCGGTGCCTTTGGGGCGCACGGCCTGCGCCCCATGCTCGAAACCGCCGGCCGTTTCGACACGTTTGAAACTGCTGTGCGCTACCAGTTTTACCACACGCTGGCGCTGCTGGCATTGGGCGTACTGTGGACCGCCCGGCCCGAATTGCGCGGCCTGGGCACCACGGCTTGGCTGTGGGTGGCGGGCGTGGTTATCTTTAGCGGCTCGCTTTACACACTCTGTTTCACGGGCATTACCAAGCTCGGAGCAGTAGCACCGCTGGGTGGCCTGCTGCTCATTGCCGGTTGGATAAGCTTGCTGCTCGCTGCACGGCAAGTGTAGCAAGCAGCGCAGCCGTTTAAGTTGTGCAGTGGCATTCACTGGAAAAATAAAAAAGGGCGATTCCATTCTGGAATCGCCCTTTTTGGCAATTGAGATTAGAAGTCGGAATTACGACTTCTTGTTTTTCACTTTCATTTTCATGCCTTCTTCTTTGGATTTTTCCTTAACCACGGCTTCCGATTTCACGGTTTCCATTTTCACGGATTCCAGTTTCATGGACGGGGCGGCTTCCATCGGAGCAGCGGTGGCAGCGGCGGCACCAGCGGCCTCTTTTACCTCGCCCACCAGCGACACCGTGGTGCTGCCCGCCGAAGCGTTCGACTCGATGGTCAGGACTTTGTTCTGCATGCCCATTTTGCCGGCCGAGTTGAAGTGGGCCGAAATGGTGCCGCTCTTGCCGGGCATCACCGGGTCTTTCGTCCACTCAGGGGTGGTGCAGCCGCAGCTCACGCCAATGTTGGAGATAATGAGGGGCTGTGTGCCGGTGTTTTTGAACTTGAACACGTGGTCAACCATGCCGCCCTGGGCTACCGAGCCAAAGTCGTACTTCGACTCCTCAAAAACGATGGCGGGGCCAGCCACTTTTTCCACGGCATTGGCGGGCTTAACGGCTTGGGCTTGGGCAGTGTAGGCGCCGGCGGTGAGGCTCAGGGCCAGCATCAGTGCTTTTTTCATGGGGGTTGTGGGTAAAAGTTGGTTGTTTTTAAAGAATGACAAATTTAGGGGCCGAAGCGCCGCAACGGGCTTAGCAAAACTGCGGCCAAAGTTCCGCGGGCCAAATGTACTGCCGATGAACCCGGAGCAGGCGCATAAAATTCAGAAACACGCCAAACGCACGGTGCCAATCAGTCGTCGGCGGGCGGGTCGCCCACCAAACGGGCCTGAAAGTTAAGCAAAAACAGTCGTTCCGAAGCGCGGGTGATGGCCGTGTAGAGCCAGCGGGCAAACTCGCCGGCCAGCGGCTCGTCGGGTTTCAAAAAGCCGTGGTCCACAAAAACGGCCTGCCACTGCCCGCCCTGGGCCTTGTGGCAGGTGAGGGCGTAGGCAAACTTGACTTGCAGGGCGTTGAGGTACGGGTCCTGGCGGGCGGCTTTGCTGCGCTCGGCCTTGGTTTTGAGGTCGGCGTAATCGGCCGTCACGGCCTGGTACAGGGCTTCGTTGCGGTCGCGGGGCAGGGCCGGCGTTTCGGTGTGCAGCGTGTCGAGCAGCAGCTTTACTTCAATCTCGGGCTCGTCGGGGTAATCGACGAGCCGGGCCTGCACCTGGGCAAAGTGAAAGCCGTGCACTTCCTCGCGCCGAATGACTTTGCTGATTTGCAGGAAATCGCCGTTGGCCAGAAACCCGATGTCGGAATCCTTCGGCAACCAGAAGTAGTTGTTGCGCACCACCATCAGGTAATCACCGCCTTCAATCTCCTCCTCGGCCTCAAACAACGTGCGCCGAATGAGCTGGTTGTACTGGTTGGCGTTACGGTTCGAGCGGCAGATGATGGTGGTGTTTTCGTGGCCGTATTCGCGGTAGGCCCAGCGCAGGCCGTCTTCAAGTCGGTCGCCGCCCATCTTGAAAATATCGCGAAACCCCTGGGTGTGCAGCTGGATGACCGGCGTTTCCTGCCGTAGCTCCTCGCGCAACTCGGTGGCGTTGGTGAGGATGCCCGACGCCTGGGCCTGCCGCATCACCTGCCGCAGCTCCACCGAATCGACCTTGGCCCGGAAGCGGTGAGCCAGCGCCTCGGGCTCCAGCGCGGGGCTCAGCAGCTGGCCCACGGGCGGCAGCTGAGCCGTGTCGCCGATGAGCAGCAGCCGGTTGCTGGGCTTCTCAAACACGTAGCTCATCAAATCGTCGAGCAAGCCGGTTTCGCCAAAGGCTTTCTCGTCCGAAATCATGGAGGCCTCGTCCACGATGTACAGCATTTGTTCGGCGCGGTTGGGCTGGCGCTGGAAGCTGAGGCGCTCGGCCGGGGCTCCGCTGGTTTGGCGGTATATTTTTTTGTGGATGGTGCTGGCCGGCACGCCCGCGTAGGTGGCCATCACCTTGGCGGCGCGGCCGGTGGGGGCCATTAGGGTGTATTTGCGCTGCATTTGGTGCAGCCACTGCACCAGGGCGCTTACCACGGTAGTTTTGCCGGTGCCCGCGTAGCCCCTCAACACAAATACTTTACGCCCTGGCAGGTCGTCGCGCAAAAACTCGTCGAGCTGTGCGAAGAGCGTAGCCTGGTCTTCGGTGGGCTCGTAAGGAAAGTAGTGGCGGACGGACGGGGTGCGAACGGAAAGCATGGATAAGGGAAAAGGAACTGTGGCGGGTACTCCAAGAGAGCCGCTTGACGTAAAGCACGTGTAAATTTGAACAGCCGTTTGCGAATGGCTGCCATCGAAGCGCCGTTGCTTGGCTTGCCAGGTAGCGACGCTTCTTTAGGGTTTGCGAAATAGCTTCTCGTGGAAGCAGTTTCGGAGGCAGGTCGTCAGCGTCTGATTTTTTATTTTACCCAACAGGTTTGTCTTACCCATAAATCCAAGCCTTGAGCCAAAATTCGGCACAACTTATCCAAGTGCCGCGCACCCCATTCAACTGGTTCAACGGGACGTTTCCACGGGCCGCTCTCTGCGATAAGTAGGTCAAAAACTTGGTTGCGGGTCTTGCCCTTCCTGTTACCCACGAAATCTTGACCCGTGCCCGCACTCAAATCATCAAACAAGGCCCATGCATTCAGGCAGTAGCCGAATGGCCGCTTGCCCGTACCGCTGACCCAACCGGCCACCGCATCTAAATCTGTCGGATGCGGCGCTTCCCGGTTGGCCAATTTCCAACCTTGCTGAAGGGCAAAGTCCCGCAGTTCAATTAGAGTGGAAAAGATAGGGCACTTCTTCTCAGGGTCAGCCCAAAGGTGTTCCCGGCCCGGCTCAGGTTCGTCCACCCAAAGCAGAAAACCCGAACGCTCCTGCCAACGCACACTACACGCACAATAAAGTGGTTGCTTGCTCATGGGGCTAAATTGGCTCCACCACGGCCATCGTGGCGCTGGCTTTGGCAATCAGCAAATCATCGCACCAGATTTCGGCTTCGCAGAAATGCAGGCGGCGGCCGGGCTTCAACACCCAGCCGATGGCCCGTAGCTTGTGGCCCACGCCGGGGTGCAGATAGCTGATGCGCAGGTCGGCCGTGACGACGCCAGAATTGTCGGGCACCAGCGTAACGGCCGCGAAGCCCGCTACCAAATCGGCCAGGGTGGCCGTTACGCCGCCGTGTACGAAGCCCCGCTGCTGCTGGTGTGCCTGGGCCAACACCAGCTCGGCCTCGACGCGGCCGGGGGCAATGGTGGTCAGGTCGGCCCCTAGCAGGTGCATGAAATGCTGGCCGGTAAGCTTGCGACGAATGCGGGTTTCGAGGTCGGATGGGGTGGGCGTCATGGAAGGCCAAAGATACCGGAACGGGCGCGGTGGCGTACCTTTTGGCGGCAATCAACGGGCACCCGACGGTCGCCGCCGACTGATTTCCCCTTTCTCAACAAGCCATTGCCGATGGAACACCTCCCACAAATGCAGTACCTGACGGCCGCCGCCTTGGGGCTGGGGCTAGCCGCGTGCAGCGGCTTCCGGGTGTTTGTGCCGCTGCTGGCGGCCAGCCTAGCGCACCATTTTGGCTGGCTGCCGGCGGCACCGGGCTTTGCCTGGCTAGGCAGTTGGCCCGCCATTGTGACGCTGGCCGTGGCTACCGTGGTGGAGATGCTGGGCTATTACGTGCCGGTGGTCGATAATTTTCTGGATACCCTTACCACACCCGCCTCGTTTGTGGCCGGCGGGCTGCTTATGACCTCCACCCTGCCCCACCTCGACCCGGCTACCCGCTGGACGCTGGGCATTTTGGTGGGCGGCGGCACGGCCGGCCTCGTGCAAAGCGGCACAGCGCTGCTGCGCGTGGGCGCCACAGCCACCACCGGCGGCCTGGGCAACTCCGTGCTGGCCACCCTCGAAAACGTAGCGGCCGTGCTGGGCAGCCTCCTGGCGCTGCTCGTGCCCGTGGTGGCCGCCGGCCTGGCCATTGGGCTGGTAGTGCTGATTTTACTGCGCTTGCGCCGTTGGGGGCAACGCCGGGCGGCGCGCAACGGCCCGCTTTAGCTGGTGGCCCCAGGCAACATTCGCCCGCTGCTGCCGTTGGGGCACAGTTAGTTTTTAATCATTGCCATGTCGCTCCCCGTGCCGCCTGCCCTGCCCAATTTACTTGCTTCTTACGCCGGCCAGGTGCGGGTGCGGGTGGGCGGGCTGCTGCTGCACGAGGGCCAGATATTGCTGGCTGCCCACCGGGGACTGCTGCCGGCCGGGCAGCCGTTTTGGTCGCCGCCGGGCGGCGGTTGGCAGTTTGGCGAGAGCCTGAAAGAAGCGCTGGTACGCGAGTTTGCCGAAGAAACCGGCTTGGCGGTGCGGGTGGGCCGCTTCCTGCATTTGCACGAATTCCAACGCGAAGAATTGCAGGCACTGGAGCTTTTTTTTGAGGTGCTGCCCGTAGCCCCAGGCCCGCCCCGCCCCCGCCTCGGCCACGACCCTGAACACGCCGCCGATGCCCAGTTGCTAACCGAGCTGGCCTGGTGCACGCCCCGGCAACTGCTGCAGTTGTCCCCGGCCCAGGTGCATCCGGTGCTGCAAATGGTGCTAAGTCCCGACGACGTGTTTGTGCCCCGGCAGTATTTCAAGTGAAGTCAACGGCTCGGCCCTGGTGCCAATAAAAGGCATTCGGGCCGGTATGCACCCGCGTTGATTACCTGAACCGGTCCAGCGCCGCGTCCGGCCTGTAACTTGCGGGCCAGGCGCTGCACTTCCGCGCTGCATTACTGTCCGTGTCCGTTTCTGCTGCTACCGAATTGGCCTCGTCGGGCATCCCGCCCGCCCGCCTGCGCTTGCGCGACGAAACCTTTGCCCCGGCCTCACCCGAAGCCTATAACCTCTACCTGCTGGCAGGCCCGGCCCGCCTCGCGCTGGCTGTAGCCGACGTGGACCGCCGCAAGCTCCTCGTGCTTGAGGATTACGACTTGCCCGCCGGCGGCCTGCCGGCCCTGGCCGAAACCCACGATTTGCTGGCCCGGCGGGGCTGGAACGAAGTGCGCCTGGCCGTGACGGGCCGGGCTTTTACACTGCTTCCCGCGCCCCTGTTCCGGCCCGGCGACGAAGCCACCACCCTGCGCCTGCACCACAGCCTCAAGCCCACCGAAACAGTCCATCACCTCACCCATCCGACCCTGGAACTGGTAAACGTATTCGCCGCCGAAAATGTCATCACCAACTGGTTAACAGCTACCCACGGGCCGGGTGGGCGCTTGCTGCACCACACCAGCGCCCTGCTCGCGGGCCTGGGCCGGCAGCGCGAAGCCGGAGCCCCGCGTCGCCTCTACCTCAACCTCAGCCCCGACAACCTAACCCTCGTTGTCATTGGCCAACAGCTCGAATACTGCAACGTATTTGCCTATACCACCGCCGAGGACATTTTATACTTCACCATCCTCGTGATGCAGGAAATAGGCCTTAACCCCGACGAAGACCAAGTGACAATTTGGGGCGAGCTGACCCATGACTCCGCCGTTTTTGACTTGTTGCGCACCTACTTACGGCATATTCGCCTCGGTGCCCGGCCCTTCGATTTACAGTATAGCTACCGCTTCGCCGACGTGTTTGAGCACCGGTACTTTGAGCTGTTGAGCCTGCATTTCGTCAATTAGCGTCATGAAAACCGCCCTCTTCCCGGGTTCCTTCGACCCCTTCACCAACGGCCACCTCGACGTGGTGCAACGCGGCCTTGCCCTTTTCGAGCACGTGATTGTGGCCATCGGCAACAACAGCAGCAAGCAGCGCTACCTGCCGTTGGAACAGATGCTGGATATTCTGACCCAGTTATTTGCCGATGAGCCGCACGTCGAAGTAGTTGCCTACCAGGGCCTCACCGCCAATCTTGCCCGCGAGCGCAACGCCACCGTCATCCTGCGCGGCCTGCGCAACACCCTCGATTTCGAGTACGAAACGCCCATTGCCCAAGCCAACGCCCACTTGCATCCCGGCCTCGAAACGGTGTTTTTACCGCCTTCGCCCACGCTGGCGGGCCTCAGCAGCACCATCATCCGCGACATTCACCGCTTCGGCGGCGATGTATCGGCGTTTCTGCCGTACGAGCTTTGAGAGTTGCCGGCTATTTCTCTACCTTTTTAACCGGTGGGGTCAGGGCTTTTTCGGGCTTGCCAGCCAGCTCAGTAAGGTAGTAGCGCAAAACCAGGGCAATCGACTCGTACGATTCCTCAAGCTTGGCCAAGGCATCCTGCGGGCTCATCCAGCGCACTTCCTCGATGTACTCTTCGGCCTGGGGCTTCATGAGGGTGTCGTCCAGACAGTTCATGACGTACCAGTTGGTCTTTTTCAGCATTTTGTTGCCTTTGTAGGCATAGCTGTGCCAGGTGCTGGGCAGCTCGGCGCCAAGCTCCAGCTTGATGTTAGTTTCCTCCTCCACTTCGCGTAGCGCGCCCAACTGAGTGTCTTCGTCGCTTTTGAGCTTGCCTTTGGGCAAATCCCATTTGCCGAGGCGGTAAATCATCAACACTTCGTCGCCTTTAACTACTAACCCACCAGCAGCTTTCGCAATTTTAAATTGGTCTTTGAGGTGCTGGGTAAGGAATTTTTTCTTGCGGGCCAGCATGGTCAGGCTTTTGAGCTTTTTGAGCTTTTTCACCTCCATCAGCCGCAGCAGGCGGTCAAGAAAAAGCGGGCCGGCATCGCGCACCAGTACGTCGCCCACCAAATCTTTCGACGTAAAAGTGTCGTCGGGGTCCAGCACCAAATCGTACTTATGCTTGTAGGTTTTCTCGCTCAGGTTTTTAATAACCAGCGGGATGTCGTTGATGAAGAGGTTCATCGGTAGAAATATACTTAATAAACGGCCCGCAGAATACCTGCCAGCCCAGCCCTTAACGGGAAACCCCGCCGCAGCGGCCGAAAGATACGGGAACGCCCCGGTTTTGCCCCCGACCTTTGCCCCCATGACCCGCATCGGCCTGCTCTCCGACACCCACGGCTTTTTTGACGACCGCCTAGCCCACCACCTCCGCAACTGCGACGAAATATGGCACGCCGGCGACTTTGGCGACGCCGCCGTCGTGGTCGAGTGCCGCGCCCTGGCCCCCGTGTTTCGGGGCGTGTACGGCAACATCGACGGGGCCGACGTGCGCCGCACCGAGCCACTGGTGCAGGACTTTACCGTCGAGGGCCTACGCGTGGTGATGACA
The DNA here is from genome assembly GCA_025356245.1 of Hymenobacter sp. Taxonomy (GTDB): domain Bacteria; phylum Bacteroidota; class Bacteroidia; order Cytophagales; family Hymenobacteraceae; genus Hymenobacter. The sequence continues at coordinate 2,658 of JANXUO010000656.1, read as the reverse complement.
CACATCGGCGGGCACCCCGGCCGTTACGCTCCCGGCATGGCCCCGCTGCTCGATGCCCGGCGGCCGGGGCTGTTCGTCACGGGCCACTCCCACATCCTGCGCGTCATGCCCGACAAAGCCCGGCGCTTGCTGCACCTCAACCCCGGCGCGGCCGGCCGCTACGGCTTCCACGTGGTGCGGACGCTGCTTCGCTTTGGCGTTGAGGCCGGCAAGGTGGTCGAAATGCAGGCCGTGGAGCTAGGCAAGCGGGCTGGGTAGCTCAGTGGTCGGGCGATTCGCCCGACCACTGCCGTAGGCTGCCCCAGAACAGGTTTAGCGCGGGTCGTTCAGCGGGCAGTGGCCGGACGAACCGCTTCGCGGAATTCGCCCGACCACTGGGCTACTTCCTTGCCTGTTGCATGGGGTTGCCTACCTCGCCGCTGTTGAGGCGACCGGCGGCACCGGGCTGACCCGCCTGAAACAGCTCGAATCGTGAGGGCGTGGGCAGGCGCGGAAAGGCGTTGTTGCTCAAATCGGTGTCGGCAGTTTGCAGGTTGGGGTCGAGCACGAAGCTTACGACGGGCTTGGCCGTGGCCAGTATTTTGGTCACCTGCTCGTTGTTTTTGCGCCAGATTTCAACCGGAATGGTTTGGATTTCCTGGCTGCCGTCGTCAAAGGTGAGTTGCAGGATGACGGGCATCACCAAGCCGCCCACGTTGCGCAGGCTCAGTTCATAGACGTTGGCGGTGGTTTCCTGGGCCTTGCGCTGCTCCGGCGTAAGGGCGGCCGTGTGGTCGGCGTAGTGCTTGCGGTCGGTTTCGGTCACGGCCAGCGGGTCGTAGCTGTTGTAGAAATCGGCCAGCTCGGGCTTTTCGTCGAGCAGGGTTTTGGCGATGTCCTTGCCGTTGCGCTGGCCCGATACCGAGGCCGGCTCGGCGGCCTGCTGCCGGCGCTGGCGGGCCTTTTCGGTTTCCGGGTTTTTGGTGTTGAGGCTGAGCTGGCGCACGCTTTCGAGGCTCAAATCGCAACGCTCGGTGCCGTAGAACCAGCCGCGCCAGAACCAGTCCAAATCAACGGCTGAGGCATCTTCCATCGTCCGGAAAAAGTCGGCGGGCGTGGGGTGTTTGTAGGCCCAGCGCTGGGCGTAAGTCTTGAAGGCGAAGTCGAAAAGCTCGCGGCCCATCACGGTTTCGCGCAGGATGTTGAGGGCCGTGGCGGGCTTGCCGTAGGCGTTGTTGCCAAACTGCAACAAGCTTTCGGAGTTGGTCATGATGGGCGTTTGCAGGCTTTTGTCGGTGCGCATATACTCCACAATGTCGCGCGGCTCGCCGCGGCGCGAGGGGTAGTTGCGCTGCCATTCCTGCTCCGTCAGGTACTGGCAAAAGGTATTTAGGCCCTCGTCCATCCACGTCCACTGCCGCTCGTCGGAGTTGATAATCATGGGGAAGAAGTTGTGGCCCACCTCGTGGATAATCACCGATATCATCCCGTATTTGCGGTCGGCCGAGTAGGTGCCGTCCTTCTCGGGCCGCCCGCCATTAAAGCACAGCATCGGGTACTCCATCCCACCCACCGGCCCATGCACCGAAATAGCCACCGGGTAGGCGTAGGGGATGGTAAATTTCGAGTACGTCTTGATGGTGTGCGCCACCACTTCCGTCGAGTACTGGCCCCAGAGCGGGTTGCCTTCCTTCGGGTAGTAGCTCATGCAGAGCACCGGCTTGCCGGCTTGCGTTATCTGCATCGCATCCCAAATGAATTTGCGGGAGCTGGCCCAGGCAAAATCGCGCACGTTGCGGGCGGCGTAGGTCCAGGTTTTGGTAGCCGTGGCGCGGCTGCTTTCGTTGCGCGTGGCTTCGGCCTGGGTCACAATCAGCACCGGCTTCTTGGCGTTCTTGGCCTGGGCCAAGCGCTGCATTTGTTGGCTGCTGAGCACCTGGGCGGCGTTTTGCAGGGGGCCGGTAGCGCCCACAATATGGTCGGCGGGGGCGGTGTTGCTGACGCGGTAATCGCCGAAGGGCAGTGTAAACTCGCCGTTGCCCAGAAACTGCTTGTGCTGCCAGCCCTGGTTGTCGGAATACACCGCCATGCGGGGGTAAAACTGCGCGATTTCGTAGAGGTAATTCTTGTCCTCCGGGAAAAACTCGTAGCCGCTGCGCTCGCTGATTTTGAGCTGGTCGTTGATGTTGTAGTGCCAGCTCACCTTGAAGGCCACGGCCTGCCGGGGCCGCAACGGCGTGGGCAAATCGAGGCGCATCATGGTGTGGTTGACGACGTAGCGCAGGGGCTTGCCGGCGGCATCGGTCACGGCGTCAATCTTAAAGCCGCCCTCAAACGGTTGGCTGGTCAGGGTGTTGAAGGTTTGAAACGGCAGCTTGCCGTCGGTCACCTGCATCACCTGGGTGGCGGTGGTGATGGAGTTTTTATCGAGGATGTTCTGGTCGAGCTGCAGCCAGAGGTAGGGCAGCACGTCGGGCGAAAGGTTGGTGTAGGTGATGGTTTCGCGGCCCGAAATGGATTGGTTGTCGTCGTGCAGCGTCACAGCCATGTTGTAGTCGGCGCGTTGCTGCCAGTACGCCGCGCCGGGGGCGCCGCTAGCCGTGCGGTAGGCGTTGGGCGTGGGCAGCAGGGTTTCGAGCTGGGCAAATTTGTCGGTGCCCGAGTTGGTGGTTTGGGCGC
>JANXUO010000621.1 GCA_025356245.1 Hymenobacter sp. | reverse complement strand
GCCAAAGTGCTGGCCGGCGATGCCGACCTCGCCAAGCAAGCCTTCGACCTGGCCCTGCTGGCCCAGGGAATGCTGAAAGGCGAAGCCCTGACGGCGTTTGTGAAGCGCAGCACCGAACGACTGTAATACGCCCGGCCAAGTGGCGTCAAGCGTAGTAGGCCAGGCTGTACTAATTACAAAAAAGACCCCCGAAGCATCGTGTTTCGGGGGTCTTTCTTTTGTTTTTATGATTTCTTCATCAACTACTTACGGCAATCGGAAATTGAAGTACACGTAGTGCATAACCGCCACAGCACGGTTGCCCAGGCGGCCGGGTGTCCAGGAGTTGGGGATGGTGCGGGCTACGCGCAAGGCCTCCTCGTCGCAGCCGGCGCCTAGGCCGCGGACGATGGCGTGACCGGAAGCCTGCCCCAGGGTATCTATCAGGAAGCTCACCGTTATCCGGCCTTGAATTTGCTGCCCCAGGGCTGTTGCCGGGTAGTGCAGCTTGTCGAGGTGCTGGGCCAGCGCCTCGGGCCCGCCCACAAACCAAGGCGACTGCGTGAGCATGACGTGCTGCCACTGGCCAGGGCTTACCTCAGCTTTGTGAACCAGGCCGTCGGGGCTCCCAAACAGGAGCTGGCCCGTGCTGTGGTCGTAAATCTGGGCCAGTTCCGGCTGGCCGTTGGCGTTGGGGCGGTAGTAGCGCCATTCGCCCACCGGCGTGTTGCCCTGCACGCGCCCGCTACTCCAACGGGTAGTGCGCAGGGGCAGGGCCGCGTGCGCGGTCGCAAGAGGGCTTTCATTGGTGAGGCTCAGTACCTGCCGGAAGCCGGGCTGCTGCCACGTGCCCACCAGCTGCTTGCCGTCGGCCGAGCGTTGGCAGGTGTAGCCCACCTGCGCGGCGGGGTCGAAAAAAAAGAGGGTGTCGTGGCGTTGGGTCAGCGTAAGGACGTGGCGATTGAGCCGGGTGGCCGACGTTTCCAGCACGGCCGCCAGGTGACCATTGGTTTCGGTAATAGCCAGCGCCACGTCCAGCGAGCGGCCCGGAATAGCCAGCGGCCCCGTCCACTTGCCGGCCAGCGCGGGCAGCGCTACCCGACGCGAAAGGCTCGATTCGGCAGTGGCCGACGCCCGAGCGGCGTTAGAAGCCAGCATATTCTTGGGCCGTAGCCCGGCAATTTGTGCCGTAACCTCGGGCGTTAAAACACAAAAAGAAGTGATTATGAGCATAAAAAGGATGTTTTTCATGGGAAGAGTACATTACAACGGCGTGTTAGGCGTTAACGCGACATGTACAAATCTATGAAATAATTTATTAACTTACTTAATATATAAAAATTATTTATTGAAAAATTTCTGTGGATTTCTAAATGCTTTTGCGGGTTGTAGCATCGATTCCAAGCGCCGATGACTGTAACCCGACTGATTTCACGGCCGGAAACCGACAGCGCAGGCAGCGGCTGGCGGCTCGGGGCATGCTATGCCTTCGCGTTGCGGGCCACCACAAACATCCGGTCGCCAAACCGGCCCGTTAGCTTATTCAGCCAGTACGTGGGGTACTGCCCGGCTAGCTTGGCGGCTTTCTCTATCGGGCTGCCACCCAAGCGGATGTGCCGGGGCGGTTTCACTGGGTTCAGTAGCTCCACCACTTCAAAACCTTGCTTTCTGAGCATTTTGGTGATGGTGGCGGGCGTGAATTCGTAGAGGTGGTAGGGCGGGATGTCCATTTTGCGCTGCTTGCCCAGCGCGCCGTAGGCGGCAAAGCCCAAGCGTACGCTGGGCAGGTTCAGCACCGAGGGCAGGGCCAGTACCAGCAGCCCACCCGGCTCCAGAATGCGCTGAAACTTGGCCAGTGTGGCCGCCGGCGACAGCAAGTGCTCCAGCACATCGCCCAAATAAGCCAGGTCGAACTGATTTTCGTGGAAATCCTCGGTGGTTTCGATGTTGCCGGTCACCACCGGCAAATGCAGCTCGCGGCGGGCAAAGTCGGCGGCGTGCTCGCTGATTTCCAGGCCGTGGGCTTCCCAGCCCAGGGCCTCCAGGC
>JANXUO010000600.1 GCA_025356245.1 Hymenobacter sp. | reverse complement strand
GTCATCAATAAAACCGTGGGCGACTACAGCTACATCAGCAGCGGCCTCAAACCCGGCGACATAGTAATTACCAAGGACCAGCTATTAGTGTATGACGAGCTTAATGACTAGTTTTTTGTTGACCGTTAGTTGTTTATACTCGTCACGAATTGAAATGCGAAAGTCAGGCGTGGTAGAGACGCAATATTTTGCGTCTCTACTCACTTTTTCGCGCTTGATTTCACGACTGGCATAGCATCTCAATAAAAATTAGTTGAGCGTGTTTTTTCGGGGGTTTTTCAATGGTCTTTTTGAGTCCAACGGCTACGCTTTTGCCGTCAAAAAAGCTATAAGCCATCAGCTAAAAGCTAGTAGCTCAATAAATAATGAATAAGTTCATCCAGGGCATCATCGCCTTTTCGCTGAAGAACAAAGGGTTTATCTTCCTGATGACACTGGCCGTCATCATCATGGGCGTGGTGAGCTACCGCAACACGCCGATTGAGGCGTTCCCCGACGTGACGAACACCGAAATCACCATCATCACGCAGTGGCCCGGCCGCTCGGCCGAGGAGATGGAAAAATTTGTGACCGTGCCGATTGAAATTGCGCTCAATCCGGTGCAGAAAAAAGCGTCGGTGCGCTCCACCACGCTATTTGGGCTTTCGGTAGTGAAGGTGATTTTTGACGATGGCGTGGACGATGCCTTTGCCCGGCCGCAGGTGAACAACCTGCTGCGCGAGGTGGACTTGCCCGACGGCATTACGCCCGACGTGCAGCCGCCCTACGGCCCAACGGGCGAGATTTACCGCTACACATTGGAAAGCCGCACCAAGAGCGTACGCGAGCTTAAAACCCTGCAAGACTGGGTAGTGGAGCGCAACCTGAAAGCCGTGCCCGGCGTGGCCGACGTGAACAGCTTCGGCGGCGAAGTGAAAGCCTACGAAATAAGCGTAAACCCCGGCAAGCTCCAGGATTTCAACCTCACGCCGCTCGACCTCTACAACGCGGTGCAACGCTCGAATATCAACGTGGGCGGCGACGTAATTAACCAGGGGCAGCAGAGTTTTGTGGTGCGTGGCATTGGCCTGCTCAACAACATTAATGACATCAACAGCACCGTCATTAAAAACGTGAGCGGGGTGCCCATTCTGGTGCGCGACGTGGCACGGGTAAGCGAAAGCGCCCTGCCCCGCCTGGGCCAAGTGGGCCGCGGCCTGCAAGACGACAAACTGGAGGGCATTGTCGTGATGCGCAAGGGCGAAAACCCCTCAGAAGTAATTGCCCGGTTGCACACCAAGGTGGACGAATTAAATTCGAAAATTCTGCCGCCCGATGTGAAAATGAAAACCTTTTACGACCGGCAGCAGCTCATCGATTTCTCGACCGAAACCGTTATTCACAATCTGCTCGAAGGCATCGTCCTGGTGACGCTGATTGTGTTTTTATTCATGGCCGACTGGCGCACGACGGTGATTGTGTCGGTTATTATTCCGCTGGCGCTACTTTTTGCCTTCATTTGCCTGCGGCTGCGGGGCATGAGCGCCAACCTGCTGAGCATGGGTGCCATCGACTTCGGCATCATCATCGACGGCGCGGTGGTGATGGTAGAAGGCTTGTTTGTGGCCCTGGACCATAAAGCCCACGAGATGGGCATGGAGCGGTTTAACAAACTCTCTAAATTGGGGCTGATTAAAAAATCGGGCCGCGAGATGGGCAAATCCATCTTTTTTGCCAAGGCCATAATTATTACCGCGCTGTTACCTATTTTTTCGTTTGAGAAAGTGGAGGGCAAAGTATTCAGCCCACTGGCCTGGACGCTGGGTTTTGCCCTGCTGGGCGCGTTGGTATTCACGCTGACGCTGGTGCCAGTACTGGTGAGTATTTTATTAAAAAAAGACGTGCGCGAAAAAGATAATTTCTTTGTGCGGGCGATAAATAACGGGGCGCAGCGGTTTTTTGCCTTTACCTACGGGCGCAAAACCATCAGCTTGCTCTTAGCTTTTGCTATTACGGCGGTGGGCTTGTTTAGCTTTTCTTTTTTGGGCTCCGAATTTTTGCCGGAATTGAACGAGGGCTCAATTTATGTGCGGGCGCAGCTGCCGCTGAGCATTTCACTGCAAGCTTCCAATCAATTATGCAACGAGATGCGCCGCGAGTTTATGGGCTTTGACGAAGTGAGCGACGTGGTGAGCCAAACCGGCCGCCCCAACGACGGCACCGACCCCACCGGCTTCTACAACAATGAGTTTCTAGTCCAGTTGAAGCACACGCCGGAGGTTGAGAAAAAGATGAAAAGCAAGGCGTACCGCGAAGATTTGATTGAACGCATGAAAGCCAAGCTGGGCAGGTTTGCGGGCGTCGATTTTAATTTCTCGCAGCCCATCACCGACAACGTAGAAGAGGCTGCCTCGGGCGTGAAAGGCAGCATTGCGGTCAAAATATACGGCACCGATTTGCCCACCCTCGAAGGCAAGGCCCGGCAGGTGTACGAAATTCTGAAAACCGTGCGCGGCATTGATGATTTGGGCGTACTGCGCAACATCGGGCAGCCCGAATTGCACGCCGACCTGGACGAGCAGCGCATGGCCAGCTACGGGGTGGCCAAGTCGGACGCCAGCGCTGTGCTCGAAATGGCCGTGGGCGGCAAGGAGGCCACCCAGCTCTATGAAGGCGAGCGCAAATTTCCCATCCGGGTGCGCTACGAGCCGCAATTCCGGCAAACGCCCACTCAAATTGCGGCCCTGATGGTGCCCACGCAGGGCGGCAAAACCATTCCGCTGGCCGAAATTGCCACCATTGGCGAGGTGGACGGCCCCAGCCTGATTTACCGCGACGACAACCGCCGCTTCGCCGCCGTTAAGTTCTCCATCCGGGGCCGCGACATGGGCAGCACCATCGCCGAGGCGCAGCAGAAAGTGGACCGCCACGTGAAGCTCGACAAAGGCTACGACATGAAATGGACCGGCGACTTCGAGAACCAGCGCCGCGCCCAGCAGCGCCTGACCCAAGTGGTGCCCGTGAGCCTGGCGCTCATCTTTTTTATCCTCTTCATCCTCTTCGGCAACCTCAAAGATGCGGGCCTGGTGCTGCTCAACGTTCCTTTTGCCATCATCGGCGGCATTGCGGCGCTGCTGCTCACGGGCACCAATTTCAGCATTTCGGCCGGCATCGGCTTCATTGCCCTCTTTGGTATTTGCATCCAAAACGGTGTCATTCTGATATCCGTTTTCAAGCAAAACCTGGTGCGCAAGCTCTCGCTCGATGCGTCCATCAACGAAGGCGTGATTTCGCGGGTGCGCCCCGTGGTGATGACGGCCCTCATGGCCACCATCGGCCTCATGCCAGCGGCCCTCAGCACGGGCATCGGCTCCGAAACCTCCAAGCCCCTGGCCATTGTGGTGATTGGCGGGCTGATAACGGGTACCCTGCTCACGCTCTTTATTTTTCCGTTGGTATTTGAACGATTTTACCGTAGCGAGCACACGAAGTACGTGCCGCTGGCGGCGTAAGGGGTGTCTCTGGTTTCTGGTTTTCAGTTAATGAGTGCGTCTGTCCCGCAGTGAGCGCAGGGGCAAAACGCAGTGGACGCAGTGTCAGTCCATGCCAAGTGGTCCATCAACCGTTGGAAACGGGCAACTATCATCCGGTCCTCCGCCGCACGTTTTTTCCGTATGGACTAATAAGGTAGGTGCTAATTCTACCTTCTTATTCGAAGCCCTTGGTGCGCCAACACCGGGGGCTTCGTCTTTTTACAGACAGCCGTGTGGTGAGGCGATAAAATTGTGCGGTAAGGCGAAAGCAGCAGCTAGGAACCGGCTACGGCCTCCGACGTCAGAAGACACAAAGGGTCGCATGTCTGCACCTTTTGCTTCATCAAACCCTCACTCTTTCTTCATCAACTTTTCAGCAAAAATTCATTTTCTGCCAAAATAGACAGAACTTTTTTGCTGCATGAATAAGCTCATTTCGGGGATTGTTGCCTTTTCGCTGAAGAATCGATTTTTTGTATTTTTCATGACCGCCGTGCTCATTGCCGGGGGCATTTACAGCTACGTACACACGCCGATTGAGGCGTTTCCGGACGTAACCAATACGCAGATGATTATCATCTCGCAGTGGCCGGGGCGCTCGGCCGAAGAGGTAGAACGGTTCGTGAGCGTGCCGATTGAGGTGGCCATGAACTCGGTGCAGATGAAGAGCAATATGCGCTCGATTTCAATGTTCGGACTGTCGGTACTCAAGATAAATTTTGAGGATAACGTGGAAGATTTTTTCGCCCGGCAGCAGGTCAATAACCTATTGCAGTCGGTGAACCTGCCCACCGGATGCGAGGCCCACGTGCAGCCGCCCTACGGCCCAACGGGCGAGATTTTTCGCTACACCGTCCAAAGCCGCATCGGGCGCAGTACCAACGAGCTGCTGGCCATTCAGGACTGGGTGGTGGAGCGGCAGCTTAAATCGGTGCCCGGCGTGGCCGACATTGCGGCCTTCGGCGGCACCCGTAAGGTGTACGAAATCAGCGTAAACCCTGCCATGCTGGCTAAGTACGACATGAGCCCGCTGGAGGTGTACGAGGCCGTGCAAAAGTCGAACCTGAACGTGGGCGGCGACGTGATTGAGAAGAACTCGCAGAGCTACGTGGTGCGCGGCATCGGCCTGCTGACCAAGCCCGAAGACATCGGCAACATCATCGTCAAGGACGTGAAGGACACGCCGATTCTGGTGCGCAACGTGGCCGAAGTGCACGAGAGCAACGCGCCCCGCGTGGGCCAGGCGGGGCTGGACGACCAGAGCGACGTGGTGGAGGGCATCGTGATTATGCGCAAGGGCGAAAACCC
>JANXUO010000593.1 GCA_025356245.1 Hymenobacter sp. | reverse complement strand
GGCGCAGTCCGTGGCCTCGGTGATGACGCCGCTCGCCCGCCTCATCACCGCCCCGGCAGGTATCGACCAAACCCTGGCCGAAGAACTATTGCAAGAAAGCAAAGTAGAAAAGCTGCCCTTGGTAGACGCTGATGGCCGCCTCGCGGGCCTCATGACTTACAAGGACATCCGCAAGCGCCGCCGCACGCCTCGTGCCAGCAAAGACGCGCAGGGCCGCCTCCGTGTCGGGGCCGCCGTCGGCGTCACGGCCGACCTCATGCAGCGCGTAGCGGCCCTCGTCGAAGCCGGGGTTGACCTCATCAGCATCGACACCGCCCACGGCCACAGCAAGGGCGTGCTCGACGCTGTGCGCCTTATTAAAACCGCCTACCCGAACGTAGACCTGATGGCCGGTAACGTGGCCACCGCAGCCGGGGCCAAAGCCCTGGCCGATGCTGGTGCTGACGTAGTGAAGGTCGGGGTCGGGCCTGGGTCAATTTGTACCACGCGCATCATTGCGGGCATTGGCGTGCCGCAGCTTTCGGCTGTGATGGAGGCGGCGCGTGGCCTGCTGGGCACTGCCGCCACGCTGGTGGCCGATGGCGGCATCAAATTCTCGGGCGACCTTGTGAAGGCCCTCGCCGGCGGCGCGGCCGCCGTAATGGTGGGTTCGCTGCTGGCTGGCACCGAGGAAGCCCCCGGCGACCTCATCATCTACGAAGGCCGCAAGTACAAAAGCTACCGGGGCATGGGCTCGGTGGAGGCAATGGAAGACGGCTCGAAAGACCGATACTTCCAGGACGCCGAGGACGATGTGAAGAAGTTGGTGCCCGAGGGCATTGTGGGCCGGGTGCCATTCAAGGGGCAGGTGAGCGAGGTGATTTACCAGCTCGCGGGCGGCCTGCGGGCCGGTATGGGCTACGTGGGTGCCAAAGACCTGGCGGCTCTGCAAGCCGCTCAGTTCGTGCGCATCACCGGGGCGGGCCTGCGCGAGAGCCACCCGCACGACGTGCAAATCACCCACGAAGCTCCCAACTACAGCTCCCGCTGAATTGGAGCAGTCGGCATCGAGGCGGTAGTGTAGAGAATCAATTGAAGTATGGGCGCCTTAGTTGTGGGCTACGCAAATTTACTGATTTGAAACCACTTGGCTATCATACCACTTGGCGCCACAATGACGGCACTGTTTGGCAGTGGGAGTTCGAGTCAAGCGACTACACACGGGGCAGTTATTCAGGAGAGAATCCCCACCATTTTTCGCATAAATTTTTGTGGCGAGCTGCCACCGGAAAGCAGGAACACCATCTTGCAGCAAGGCTGCTACCTCGTCATCTGCCGATAGCCAGCCGCAGCGCAGATAAAAGGCTTGCATTTTTGCGCGGACAGTTGCGTCATCAATGGCCGCTACTTTCTCGCTGTGGCACATATGTTTCAGCGCCATCTGCCGTTGCCTTGGCAGTAGATGGGAATAGTAGGTAATGAGGTAATCGACCGTTTCAGCGTCCATCGTGCTAAAAACAGAAACAGCCGCTCTCAATCGGAGCGGCTGTTTCTGTTTTGAGTTCTAATCTTATTTAAAGGCTTGAATGCCGGTGATATCCGCTCCCGTTATTAGCAGGTGAATGTCGTGGGTGCCCTCATACGTCACTACCGATTCCAGGTTCATCATGTGGCGCATGATGGGGTACTCGCCGGTGATGCCCATGCCGCCGTGGATTTGGCGGGCTTCGCGGGCTACTTCCAGGGCCATTTCGACGGAGTTGCGCTTGGCCATCGAGATTTGGGCACTCGTGGCCTTGCCTTCGTTCTTCAAAACACCCAGGCGCCACACCATGAGTTGCGCCTTGGTGATTTCGGTAATCATCTCGCTCAGTTTCTTTTGCTGAAGCTGGAAGCTGGCGATGGGCTTACCGAACTGCTCGCGCTGGAGGCTGTATTTCAGGGCCGATTCGTAGCAGTCGATGGCCGCGCCGATGGCACCCCAGGCGATGCCAAAGCGGGCTGAGTCGAGGCAGGAGAGGGGACCGCGCAGGCCGTCGATGTTGGGCAGTAGGTTTTCTTTGGGCACCTTCACGTTGTCGAACACCAGCTCGCCGGTGCAGGAGGCCCGCAGGCTCCACTTGTTGTGGATTTCGGGGGTCGTGAAGCCCTCCATGCCGCGCTCGACGATGATGCCTTTGATGCGGCCCTGCTCGTTTTTGGCCCACACCACGGCTACCTGGCAGTCGGGCGAGTTCGAAATCCACATTTTGGCCCCGTTCAGCAAGTAGTAGTCGCCCATGTCCTTGATGTTGGTGGTCATGCCGCCGGGGTTCGAGCCGTGGTCGGGCTCGGTGAGGCCGAAGCAGCCGAGCCACTCGCCGCTGGCCAGCTTGGGCAGAAAGCGGTTGCGCTGCTCCTCCGAGCCGTAGGCGTAGATGGGGAACATCACCAGCGAGCCTTGCACCGAGGCGCAGGAGCGCATCCCGGAGTCGCCGCGCTCGATTTCCTGCATGATGAGGCCGTAGCTGATGTAGTCCATGCCGCCGCCGCCATACTCCGTCGGCACCGTAGGGCCAAAGGCGCCGACGTCGCCAAACTTCTTCACGATTTCTTTGGGGAAACGGGCTTCTTGGGCCCACTGCTCCACGTAAGGATTGATTTCCTTCTTCACGAAATCGCGCATGGACTGCCGGATGAGCAAATGCTCTTCGGTCAGCAGGCCATCGAGGTCAAAATAATCGGTGAAGCCGTTGGCGTTGGTGCTGCCGCCCTGCTTGCTGTGGGCTTTGGATTCGGGAGAAAGTACGTCGGCGATGGAGGACATGAGGGTGGGGTTGGGTTTGCGGGGGCAAAGGTAACAGGGAGAGGCTGCCAAGGGTTCGGGTGGGCCGCATCACCAAGCCGTATTTGGG
>JANXUO010000385.1 GCA_025356245.1 Hymenobacter sp. | reverse complement strand
CCTCGCCGGCCCGGCGGGCCCCCAAGTAGCCGTGTGCCATCATGAAATGGTTGTAGCGTTGGTCGAAGCGCCGGGCGTTCAGTCCGCCGCTGGCGGCCAGGCAGGCGGCTTCCGTGGTCAAACGGATGATTTCCTCGAAATTTCCGCGTACCTGCTGCGTGTACAGCTTTGCCCGGTACAAGAAGAAGAACGTGCCGAAGCTGCCGCCGGCCTGCTGGTGGAGGGCTTCCAGGCGTTCGACGTATTCCGGCAGCTGCGGCAGCAAGCGCTGTTGCGCCGCGATGACTCCCCCGGCGGCCATGCGAAACTCGGCGTACAGGTCCTCGGCCTCGCTTTCCGCCTGGTGGCGCTGCCGCCACCAGGCAAGTTCCTGCACCATGCGGCGGTACTTGACATCCTTGCGTTGCAACACATAGATGTAGCGTAAGTGGCGGGCGGCCAGCAGCCCGTAATACGTGAAATCATCCTTCCGCGCCTGCCGCAGGCCCCGCGTCAGCAAGTGCTCAGCCAGCGTGAACGCTCCTTCTTCGATTAAAATCGTGGCCTGGTGCATCGAACTGAGAATGGCCAGTTCAGCCCGCCGGCCCACCAGGTGGCGGGCATCGGAAAAATCAAGAAAATAAAGGTGGTTGAGCAGCTTGACCTGAAGCCGGCTCCGCAACTGGTAATAGGCTTCGACTGTGGCCGGCGTATTGCTGCCGTAAATGCGTTGCACCAGGGTGCTTTGCGTAGCATCCGGAAGTTCGACCAGCGCCTGCATCAATTGGTTTTCTTTCGTATCACCGGCCCCTTCCGGCTTAAGCAAAGGCAGCCGGGTTAGCCCCCTTGATGTCACAATTCGAGCCAATTGAACCAAGCTGTTCATAATATACTGCTTATTTACAGTTATTTATCGGCTTTAAATCCGCTGATGAAGCATATTTTTGATGTCAGGAAATTGCCGGGTTTTTCCTGGCTAATTGGCCAGTCTTTTTTTACCTTTGATATTGAAATATTTTGCCCTATTACAGGCATTTATGTCAGGAATCATTGTTTTCTAAAGTCCAACGCTGGACAATAGTAAGCTTTTTCAGGCAATTGGAGCATAAATTATTTTGTTGATGCGTGAAAAGTTAATTTTATTATTTTAAAAAGACTAGTGAGTTTTAGCGCCTGTCTTTCCTTTCTATGCCGGCTTGACCGGGGGAATTTTGCAGTGTCAATAACAGACACTCAAATCCTTAACCCCCCAAACCATGTTGAGCCTGCTTGCCCTCGCCCTCCTCCAGTTGGCTACCCTGACGGGTACCTCCACCACTGGCCAACCCACTCCGCCGGCAACCACTGCCACCTCAACCCCCACAACCCCACCTCCTACCCCCCAGGCCCCCATCGGGGACGACAAGTGGACCGGTCAATAAAACATTCCCAGGCCCACCGTTGCGAAAAGCAAGGTAAGTGACTCCGGTCGCCTACCTTGCTTTTTTATTGGGCCCTGCCCACGCCTGCCATGCCGTCCCGAAACCTGGTTCTTCGCCTCACGCCACGCATTGCAATGTGGGCGCTGCTGGCCGCCGCTTGCTCCTGCTCGACGACGCCCGCGCCCCCGGTCGCGGTTCGCATCCGCTGGGCGCAGGACCCGGAGAACCTCGACCCGATGGTGTTGCCCAACCCCCAGGCCATTGAGGCGGCGAACCTGCTGCATTGCAGCCTGCTGCAACTTGATTACGCGCAGCAGCTTTTTCAACCTGCCCTGGCCACGGGGCTGCCGGCCCGGCAGGCGCTGGGCGACTCGCTCACCGTGTTCACCTACGAGTTGCGCCCGGAAGCCCGGTGGGACGATGGCAAGCCGGTCACCGCCCGCGACGTTGCGTTCAGCCTCAAGCTGATGGCCTGCCCGCCCGCCCTGGGCCTGCCCAACGAAGACACCCGACTGGCGTACCGCTTCGTCCATGAGGTGCGGCAGGAAGCCGCGTTCCCGCGCCGCGTTTCGCTGGTGTGCGCCGGGCAGGCCCCCACCCACCTGCAGGCCACCGGCACCTTCCCCATTTTGCCGGAACACCGCCTCGACGTGGCGGGGCGGCTGCGGCGGTTTTCGCTGGCCGCGCTGCAAAACTGGCCGGCAACGCAGCCGCCGGATACCGGCCTGACGGCGTTCGCACAACAATACCAGGCGTTTCGTGTACGCCAGCGGGGCAACGACTTGCCGGGGTGCGGCCCCTACGTGCTCGCTGGCTGGACCAAGGACGCACGAATGACCTTTCGCCGGAAGCCCGCCTGGTGGGCCGACCGGCTGCCGGCCCCCGTTCCGGCCGTGCTACGGGCCCCCTGCCCCTTGCTGACGTTTGAGATTATCCCGGACGAGGCCACGGCGGGGCTGGCCTTGCAACGGGGCGAGCTGGACCTCTTTCCACAGGTACCGGCCCGTCTCTTCGCCCAGCTGCGCCAATCCCCCGCCGCCCGGCGGGAGTTGGCCTTTCACACGGCCCCGTCGTTTGAGGTGGTGACCGTGGCCTTCAACACGCAACGGCCCGCCCTGGCCGACGCGCCCACGCGCCGGGCCCTTAGCCTCCTGCTGGATGCCAGCGGGCTGCTGCAAGCCACTCAACTGGGGGAAGGGCAGCGCACGGCCGGCCTGATTGGCCCGGCCGACCCCCGAGCAGGTTGCTGCGACAGCTTGCCGCCGCCCGCCTTCGACCCGCCCCGGGCGGCGGCGCTGTTGGGGCAGGCTGGCTGGCAACGGCACCCGGACGGGTGGCGCCGGCGGAAAATCGCCGCCGCCCCGGCCCCCGCGTTGCAACTGCGCCTGCGCTACCGCACCGGGGATGCCATGCAGGAAATCATCGCCCTGCAGTTCCGGGCCGCCGCCTCCCGCATCGGTGTGCTGGTGGCCCTGCGGCCAACCGAGGCGGGGGCGCTGGGCGCGGCCTTGCGGGCGGGCGACTTCGACCTCTGCGTCCGCACCGTTAAAGGCAATCCCTTCTCCTGCAACTTCATGCCCCTGCTGCACTCGCGGGCGGTGGGGGAGGGGAATGTGAGCCGCTTCGGCACGGCGGCCAGCGACCAACTCCTCGAACGCCTGGCCGCCGCCGCGACCCCCGCGCAGCAAGCGCGGCTGCTGCGCCGCTTCCAGGCGATGGTGCGGGAGCAGGACCCGCTGGTGCCCCTGTTCGTGGTGCCGACCCGCCTGGCGGCCAACCGGCGGCTGGCCGGGCTGCACGCCTACGGCCTGAAGCCCGGCTACGCCCTCACCGCCCTGCACCGGGCCACGGCAACCGAACCGGCGGCGGTGCCCGCCCCGTAGCCATGGGCCTGCACTTCCTCGGCCGCCGGCTGCTCAACGCCCTGGTGGCCCTCTGGGGGCTGGGGTCGCTCGTGTTCCTGTTGGGCCGCTACGACCAGGCCGGAGGACCGGAGCAGCAGCTTTTACCCGACGGCACCGAAGCGGACGCCAGCACCGAAAGCCGCGACCCGGCCGCCCTGGCCGACGCTCGGCAAGCGGTGCGCCACCGCCTGGGTCTCGACCAGCCCTTGTTCTATTTGAGCCAACGGGTACCGGCCGCTGCCGACGGCGCACGGTGGCGCTGGAACGGCACCGCCAACCAGTACCACCGCTGGCTGGCCCGCCTGCTGCGCGGCGAGTTGGGGCATTCGCTGCGCACGGGCCAGCCGGTGGCCGGTCAGTTAGGGGCCGCGCTACGCTGCACACTGCCGCTCACCGGCGCGGCGCTGGCCCTGGCGCTGGGCGCGGCCTTGTGGCTGGGGCAAGGGCTGGCAGGGCCGCGCTGCTGGTGGCAGGGGCCGGTGCGTGCGCTGCTGCTGGCCCTGCAAAGTGCCCCGCCCTTCGTGCTGGCCCTGGGGCTGCTGTTGCTGCTGGCCAACCCGCGGGCACTGAACTGGTTTCCGGGGTATGGCCTGGCGACGGAAGACGGGCTCACCGGCTGGGCATGGTTTGGCGAGCTAGCCTGGCACCTCGCGCTGCCGGTCGTCAGCCTGGTGCTGGCAGCCCTGCCCGACCTGGCCTTGCAACTCGAGGCTGCATTGCGCCACGAGCTGGGCACCGACTACGCCACTGCCGCCCGGGCCAAGGGGCTGGGCGAGGCGCGGCTCATCCGGCGCCATGCCTTGCCCAACGCCCTGCTGCCCACCCTGACGCAGGCCGCGGGCCTGGTGCCGGCACTACTGGCCGGCGCGCTGGTCGTGGAGGTAGTGTACGCCCTGCCGGGTATGGGGCGGCTGCTGGCCAGCGCCGCCGCGCTGCGCGATTACCCGGTCGTGCTGGGCGGGGTGCTGCTGACGGGCGCGGCCCGCCTGGGGGCGCTGCTGCTGGCCGACGTGCTTTACCACCGGGCCGACCCCCGCATCCGATGGGCCAGGTAGCGCACCGGGGGCGGCGGCGTGCGGCGCTGGCCTGGCTGCTGCTGGTGGCGGCGGCGGGCCTGGCCGCGCCCTGCCTGCCGCTGCCCTTCGCGCCCGCCGAGCCGGACTTGCTGGCTGTCGGCGTTTCGCCCGCGCAAGGGGCCGGGGCCGGGCACTGGCTCGGCACCGACCCGCTGGGGCGCGACGTGCTGGCGGGCCTGCTCTTCGGTGCCCGGACGCTGGTGCTGCTGACCGTGCCGGCCGCCCTGCTGACGGCGCTGCTCGGGGCCTTGCTCGGCAGCCTGGCTGGCTACGGGCAGCGGCTGGCGGCCCCGGCCCCCACTTGGCTGCTGGGGGCGGGCCTGGGCTGGTGGGGGCTGGCCTTGCCCCGCCCGGCGCTGGGCCTGGCGGCGGGGGCCGGGGCCGTGGCGTGGGGGCTGGGCCAGCGGCTGTGGCGCCGGTCGCCGCCGGTCTGGGCGCTCTCGCTGGACGCGCTCATCCAGGGCGCGGGTGCCCTATTGGGCACCGTGCCGCGGCTGGTGCTGGTCGCGGCGGTGGCCACCGGCGGGACGCTCTCGCTGGCCGGGCTGGGGCTGCTGCTGGCCCTGACCAACTGGCCCGGCCCCGCGCGGCTGGTGCGGGCCGAAACCCTGCGGGTGCGGGCGCTGCCCTTCGTCGAGGCGGTGCGGGCGCTGGGCCTGCCGGCGGCCCGCATCCTGGGGCGGCACGTGCTGCCGCTGGCGCTGCGCCCGCTCCGCGCCGACCTGCCCCTGCGCCTGGCGGCCTTCGTGGGGCTGGAAAGTACGCTCTCGTTCCTGGGCCTGGGCCTGCCGCCCGACACGGCCAGTTGGGGCCGCCTGCTCGACGCGGCCCGGCTCGACCCGGCCGCCTGGTGGACCGCCGCCCCGCCGATGCTCGCGCTGCTGCTCACCACGGGCGCCCTGCTGGCGCTCTCCAAGAAATGACTGGCCGGCAGCCCCCGGCCCAGTGGACACAATTTCTTCATCCGGCGTGGCGGCAGGCAAATGTCAGGAATGCCTCGTTTTTTCAAAAAACCGCTTTGGGCAGAAACAGGCCCAAACAACCCTGTTTGTGCATTTTTGGGCGACCTGCCCATGTCAGGGGAACCTGACCAACCGATGCGAACCGGCCTTTTCGGTCCATCAGGCATACGTTCAAAATGTCAGGAAAAGGCACCGTTTATCCTTTGACCGGGACTACGGTGCCCGTAACCTTGTATCGCTGTTGAGCAACCGGCACACCCGGCCCTGGTGGCCAGGTGCCGCACTTGCCTGCAACCCGCTACTTCACCCGTTCTGTCAAACCAACATTCAACCGCTCGATTGCCCCTCACGGGCCTGATTGCCACGAATCCGCTGGCATTGAACGAACCAAAAAAGTTGCTATCTTTATGCCAGTACTTACCTGCTTCGCCCCGGATTCAGCCCAGTGTTACGCCTAGCTCCTAGCTGATTGACCGGCCCCGGCCAGCTGTTCTCACCACTCCTTTTTTCGGCCCCTCATGCTGATTCCGCTGCTTGTCCCGAACCAGCCGCTGTGCTGGGGCACTTGGCCTGAGCGACCACCTTTCACTTCTTCCCCCGCGACGAAATGAAGGCCACCGCCCCGCGCCGCTGGCCGCCCTTGAAGCGGCCCCGGCACTACTTCCGCAACCGCGGCACCGAACACTCCAGGCCGGCGGACAAACGGGCACCCCTGCACTAACAGGGGGCCGTTTGTTCCGCCTTACAAATGGGCCGGCCCACCGGGAAGGTGCGCCCGCCTCTTGCTTCGGATTGCCGGTTCCGGGGCCTCCAACGTGGAGGCACGGGGCAAGGACTCACCGCTTGTGGTACGGTAATCCGAAGTTACGAGTCCAACCAAC
>JANXUO010000523.1 GCA_025356245.1 Hymenobacter sp. | reverse complement strand
CCGCCCACGTTGGGCACCACGGCCTGCCCGCCCAGTTTGCCCTCGGTGCCCACCTCTTGGGCCACCCGCGTTACTTCGCCGGCAAATACGGTGAGGTTGTCGATGGTGCGGTTGATGGTTTCGGCCATTACCTTAAAGTCGCCCGACACCGGTATCTGGAAGGTTTCGTCGAGGTTGCCCCGGCTGATTTCCTTTAGTACTTTGCCCACCTCCAGCACCGGCACGGCGATGGAATCGACCAAGCCGTTGATGTTGTTAATCATGTCGCGCCAAAAGCCGGAGGCCCCTTCCGCACTGGCACGGGCCTTGAGGTTGCCCTCGACGCCCGCCACCTTGCTGATGCGCGACACTTCGCCGCCCACGCCGCCAATCATCTCCACCATCGAGTTGTAGGCCTCGGCGATTTCGGCGAACACGTCGTCGTTTTGCTTGGTGAGGCGCACCGACACGTCGCCCTTTTTAAAGGCATCGAGCGCATAAAGCACCCGGTTGAGCTGGTCGTTGACGTAGCCAGGGTCCTGGGTTTCGGTGCTGCCCCGCAGCGCCCCGCTGCGGCGGGTGAGGTCGCTGTTGGTGCGCACCACATCGAGCACCGAAACGGCTCCGGCATCGGGCATTTTGGCTTTGGCAGCAGGGGTGGCGGCCGGGGCAGCGGGGCGGGGCGTGGGTTGTGGTTTCTTGGGCGAAGCCATATAGTAAAGTAGCGAACGAGGCGGTGAAAGGGCGGAAAGACCGGCGCAATTGCACCGCGAAAGTAAGCCCCAACCGGTTTGCGAACCGGCCGGCCCTTCAACGGTGTTTGCACAAAAGTAGCTGCCCGGCGCGGCCGGATTTTTGCTCGGGCCGCAGCGGAGGCGGGTTCCGGGCGCATCTTTGCGGCCGGTTTTCAACCAAAGCCGGGCAGTCCTGGTTGTTGCGCAACAGCCGCCGCCGCGTTTCCTTTTCAGCTTCCAGCCCACATGGTCAAGAATTTAGTAATTGTCGAGTCGCCCGCCAAGGCCAAAACCATCGAGGGCTACCTCGGCCCCGACTACGTGGTGCGCTCGAGCTACGGCCACGTGCGCGACCTGCCCAAGGACAACAATGCCATCGACATTGCCAACGGTTTCAAACCCACCTACGTGGTGGATGCCGACAAGCGGGAGTTGATTTCGCAGTTAAAAAAACTCGCAAAAGAAGCCGAAGTGGTGTGGTTGGCGAGTGACGACGACCGCGAGGGCGAGTCCATCTCGTGGCACCTGGCCGAGACGTTGAACCTGGCCGAAGCCAAAACCCGGCGCATCGTGTTCCGTGAAATCACCAAAACGGCCATCCTCAACGCCATTGCCAACCCGCGCCGCGTGAACCAGGATTTGGTGAACGCCCAGCAGGCCCGCCGCGTGCTCGACCGCCTCGTGGGCTTCGAGCTGAGCCCCGTGCTGTGGAAAAAGGTGAAGCCCGGCTTGAGCGCTGGCCGGGTGCAAAGCGTAGCCGTGCGCTTAGTTGTTGACCGCGAGCGCGAAGTAGCCCAGCACACCCGCAGCAGTGCCTACCGCGTGGTGGCCCGCTTCGATGCCGGCCGCGGGGCCGTGCTGGAAGCCGAGCTGCCCACCCGCTACAAAGCACTGGCCGAGGCCGAAGCGTTTTTGCAGCGCTGCCTCGGGGCCACGTATCAAATTGAAAGCCTGGACAAAAAGCCCGGCAAGCGCAGCCCGGCAGCCCCCTTCACCACAAGCACCTTGCAGCAAGAGGCCAGCCGCAAGCTGGGCTTTTCGGTGGCCCAAACCATGAGCGTGGCCCAAAAGCTGTACGAGGCCGGCAAAATCAGCTACATGCGCACCGACTCGGTGAACCTCTCGGGCGAGGCGCAGGCCGGGGCACAGGCGGCCATCACGGCCGCCTACGGGGCCGAGTACCACCAGCAGCGCACCTTCAAAACCAAGTCGGCCAGCGCCCAGGAGGCCCACGAAGCCATCCGGCCCACCGATTTTTCCCTGCTCAAGGCCGGGGCCGACGGCTCGGAGCAGCGCCTCTACGACCTCATCCGCAAGCGGGCCATGGCCTCGCAAATGGCCGAGGCCACCGTGGAGCGCACCACGGCCCTCATCGGCATCAGCACCCAACCGGGCGTGGCATTAACTGCTGCCGGCGAGGTTATTACGTTTGAGGGCTTTCTAAAAGTTTACGCCGAAAGCAAGGACGAAGAGGAGGAAGAAACCGGCGACACGGCCGCCGAAAGCAGCTTCTCGCGGGGCCTGCCGCCCCTCGCGGTGGGGCAGGATTTGCCGCTGCTGCGCTTCACGGCCACCGAGCGGTTTTCGTCGCCCCCAGCCCGCTACACCGAAGCCTCGCTGGTGAAAAAGCTGGAGGAAATGGGCATCGGCCGCCCCAGCACCTACGCCCCCACCATCAGCACGGTGCAGAAGCGCGGCTACGTGGAAAAGGACAACCGCGAGCCCAAAACGCGCAGTTTCCACCTGCTCACGCTCACCGCCACCGGCGTGTCGGACGACGAGCAGACCGAGAACTACGGGGCTGAGAAAGCCAAGCTCTTCCCCACCGACACGGCCATGGTGGTGAACGACTTTTTGGTGGAGCACTTCCCCAACATCGTCGATTTTCAGTTCACGGCCAAAGTTGAGGACGAGTTCGACCAGATTGCCAACGGCCGCGAAGACTGGACCAAGATGCTGGGCAACTTCTACCTGCCCTTCCATCAAACCGTGGAGCAGGGCCAGGAAATTGACCGCAATACGCTCGGCAGCACCCGCGAAATCGGCGTTCACCCCGAAACTGGCGACCGCATCTCGGCCCGCCTCGGCAAGTACGGACCCTACGTGGCCCTCGGCGACACCACCAACCCGGACGTAAAACCCGCCTACGCCAACCTGCGCAAAGGCCAGTTCATCGAGAGCATTACCCTTGAAGAAGCCTTGGAGCTTTTCAAGCTGCCCCGCGTGGTAGGCACGTTTGAGGAAAAGGACATGAAAGCGGCCTTGGGCCGTTTTGGACCTTACATTCAGCATAATAGCAAGTTTTATTCGCTCACGAAAGAGCAGGACCCGCACACCATCACGGCCGA
>JANXUO010000514.1 GCA_025356245.1 Hymenobacter sp. | reverse complement strand
CAACAAAAAGATGGATGACTCTCCTATTGCTGATGCCAATAAATCGGGCAAGCTGCACGAGCAACGGGCCAGCTTAGCCCCTAAAAGCGGTGAGCGGCCCAACCAGGGCACGGCACCCGTGGCCGACTACGAACACACGGCTTCGGCCCACGCCAGCAAGCCGGCGCACGAAGCTAACGCGGGCGCTCCGCCGGCCCAGCAGCACATTGCCGCCCCGCCCACGGCCGAGGCCAAGTACCTGCACCCGGTGTTGGCTCAACCGCCCGAAACTCTTACTGGCCTGCGGCTGGAGGGACGGGCCAAGGTGGCAGCAGGCATCACGGCCGTTATCAAATCGATGCAGTTTAGTTGGAGCGAAGGCGGCCTGACGCGCGGCACGCACGGGCTACTGAAACTCAACCAGAAAGACGGGTTTGACTGCTCGTCCTGCGCCTGGCCCGACCCCGACGACCACCGCTCAGTGGCCGAATTTTGCGAAAACGGGGCCAAGGCCACCGCTTCTGATGCCGACGACAAAGCAGCCGGGCCCGCGTTTTTTGCCCAGCACAGCCTGGCGGAGCTGTCGCGCTTTACCGACCGCGACCTCAACAACGCCGGCCGCTTAACGCACCCGATGGTGAAGCGCCCCGGCGGCACCCACTACGAGCCAATTGCCTGGCCCGAAGTATTTCAGGTAGTCGCCGAGGAACTGAATGCGCTGGCCTCGCCCGACGAGGCGGTGTTCTATACCTCGGGCAAGGTGCCCAACGAGCCTGCCTTCCTGTTCCAGCTTTTTGTGCGACAGTTCGGAACCAACAACCTGCCCGATTGCTCCAATATGTGCCACGAGAGCAGCGGCTCGGCCCTGAGCCCGACGCTGGGGCTGGGCAAAGGCTCGGTTACGCTCAACGACTTTTACGAGGCGGAGGTCATCCTCGTCATCGGCCAAAACCCCGGCACCAACCACCCCCGGATGCTCACGGCGCTGCAAAAAGCCAAACGCAACGGTGCCAAAATCATCAGTGTGAACCCGTTGCTGGAGGCGGGCCTCAACCATTTCCGCAACCCACAGGATTTTATGAACCCGCTCCGGGCGCTGGGCGCCCTGCTCGGCGACGGCACCCCGATTACCGACGTGTTCCTGCAAGTGCGCGTGGACGGCGACATGGCGCTGCTACGCGGGCTCATGAAACACCTGCTGGCTGCCGAGCAGCTAAACCCCGGACAGGTAATTGACCATGCGTTTATTAACCAGTACACCACCGGCTACGCCGAGCTGGTCGAAAACCTGAACAACACCCGCTGGGAAGACATTGAGGAACTCAGCGGCATCAGCCGGGCGCAACTGCTGGAAGCAGCCAACCTGCTGGCTACCAAGCAAAAAATTATTACCTGCTGGGCAATGGGCGTCACGCAGCAGCGGCAGGGCGTACAAACCATCCAGGAGATTGTGAACCTGCACCTGATGAAAGGCGCTATTGGCAAGCCCGGCGCGGGCACCTGCCCGGTCCGTGGCCACTCCAACGTGCAGGGCGACCGCACCATGGGCATTTGGGAACGAATGCACCCACCTTTTCTCGACGCGCTGCAAAAGGAATTTGACTTCGAGCCACCCCGTCACGACGGCTTCGACGTGGTGGAGAGCCTGAAGATGATGAACGCGGGCAAAACCAAGGTTTATTTCAGCCTCGGCGGCAACCTACTGGCGGCGGGGCCCGACACGGAGTTCATCGCCGAAGGAATGCGGCGCCAAAGCCTGACCGTATTTGTGGGCACCAAGCTCAACCGCGGCCACCTCGTGACGGGCCGCACCAGCCTGCTCCTGCCCTGCTTTGCCCACGTCGATATTGATATGCAAAAATCTGGTCATCAGATGACCAGCTGCGAAAATTCGATGGGCGTCGTGAGTCAGAACAAGGGCGTACTGGTGCCGTTGCCCGGCGAGATGCTCAGCGAGGTAGCCATCATCAGCGGAATGGCTATTGCCACGCTTGGCGACCGTACCAGCACCGATTGGGTAGTCATGACGGAGAACTACGACGTCATCCGCGACCATATTTCGCGGGTCATTCCCGGGTTTGAGCGGTTCAATGAGGGGCTCCGCGAGCCCGGCGGCTTTTACCTGCCCAACGGCCCCCGCGAGCGCAAGTTCACCACCGCCAATGGCAAGGCCAACTTCACCACCACCACCCTCGAAAAATACCCCCTCGAACCCGGCCAATTGGTGCTGACGACGGTACGTAGCCACGACCAGTTCAACACGACCATCTACGAGTACAACGACCGCTACCGCGGTGTTTTTAACGAACGCCGGGTGCTGTTCATGAACCGGGACGATATGGCCGAGCGCGGCCTCAACGCCCAAGCCCTCATCGATATCACCAGCCACTACGAGGGCGAAAACCGCACCGTAGAAAAGTTCTTGGCTGTGCCTTATGATATTCCCAAGGGCAACGTAGCCGCCTACTTTCCCGAAGCCAACCCGCTGGTACCCATCACCAGCGTGGCCAAAGTAAGCAACACGCCTACCTCCAAATACGTGGTGGTGACGGTGAAACCCGCCACGAACGCCCGCCCGCCGGTGGTGCAACCAAGCGAGGCCGCGCTGGCTTCGTGAGACGAACCGGACACCGCGTTAAACAACAACGCCTCCCGCTGCTTGCGGGAGGCGTTGTCGTTTAGTAAGTGCCGGGCAACCGTCGGCATTAATTGAGTTGAATGCGCTGCAAGTCGGTTACTTGGTCGTTAGTTAACACCACGTTCGAGCGGGTTTCGACGCGGTAGGTCTGGCCGGCGGGGGCGGTGGTGGTCGGAAACAGCTCGACTCGGTAGGTACCCGAGGGCAGGTTATTGAACTGAAACTGCCCCGAGGTAGCGTCGGCGGCCGTGCTGAAGGTGTCGGCGGGGGTGATGGACTGCCGAATGGCCAACACCTGGGGCCAGGCAGCGGCCGGGGCGGCGGTGCCTTTCAGGGTGGCCCGCAAGTCCTGCGCCAGCAGACGGATGACGGGCTTGAGCAGGTAACGCTCCTTTTTATCGTCACCCGGCCGCCAGTTACCGCGCTCCACGATGGACTTGGCCACGTTGAAGTCGAGCACCAGCTGGAAAGTTTCGCGGGCGCGCAACGAGGCTTTGTCGAGCTTTAACTTCACCCCTGAGCTTTGGCCACTGGGCGTTTTCAGGTCGTAGCGCAAGCCATCACGGCCAGTTACGTAGGAATCAGGGCCGAGCAGAAGGCGGATTTCCTTGAGGTCGCCGGGCGCGAAATCGGTGCTGACGAGTAGGGCCGAACGACCGTTCACGTAGTCGAGAATGTTGATGGCTTGGGCCTGAAACGGCAGCAGCTGCCAGCCGTTGGGGTCGTTTTCTTCCTTCAAATGCACTTCTACCTGGCGCACGTCCAGCACCACGGCCTGGAAATCACCGGGGCCATCCACGAGGCTTACCTCCAGCTTGGCCATGTCCGAGGCGTTGTCGCCTGACTTGCTACATCCGGCCAGGGCC
>JANXUO010000501.1 GCA_025356245.1 Hymenobacter sp. | reverse complement strand
GAGCGCAACGAGCCGAACTCGTTGGGCGTGGCTTCGGGCGAGAAAAACGTGTTGTCGTCAAAGCCGCCGAACAGGGCCACTTCCGTCACCGAGTCGGAGGGTGATACGAAGGTGGCGTAGAGGTCGAGGAGCTTGCCGGAGATGGTGCTGGCGGGGGTTTGGCGGGCCGCGAGGCCGTCGTTTTTTCCAATGCCAAAGAGGCCACCCTGCTTAAAGCGCACGTTGTAGCTCTGCTTCATCCAGTCTTGAAAATACGCGCGAACGCTGCTGGCTTGGCCATCGACCTGAATTTTGAGGGCCGTACGGGGCTTTTTTTGGTAGCTGACGTCGCCGGTGCGCACGTCGTAAAGTTGGGCGGCGGCGGGCGCGGCAGCCAGCAGCACGGCAAGGAAACCAAGCAGGAATAGTCGAAACATAAAAAATATTGCGGCACGAAGGGACGCACCGCGCCCCAAAAATACACCCGTTAGCGTAGCTCCTGGCGGGCCTGGGCGGCGTGGAGGTCGGCCCGCATGGCCGGGAAGCGGGCAATGGCGGCGGCCAGAAACTCGTCGTCGAGCAGCTCGCGCACTTCGGCGTCGGTGCCGGTCAGCAAATCCAGCTCGGGTATTTTATAGGTTTGCTCGAAATTGCCCTGCTCCAGCTTGAGCAGGAACTTGCTGTTCCAGGCCAGGAGGGTGATTTTGACGGCGGGGTGGGGAATGTCGGCAACGTGTCTCACCGCAGATTGGAACTGATTTAACGGATGGAACGGATACGCCGCTGGCGCGGCTGACTACGGCAGGCTTATTGCGGGCGTATCTGGTGGCTTGAACGGCTTTTTTGGTGGTCCTGACTGGAAGTGCAAGATACGAGGGTACGTAGGTTGCCGGTGAACGCGGGGGCTGAGTACGGGGCAGCCTACCTTACCTTCGCTGCATGAAAAAACTGCTTTTGCTGGCGCTGCTGCCGCTGGCTGCCACAGCCCAAACCTCTGCCTTGCTCACGCCCGAAAAGCTCTGGCAGCTGGGACGGCTGGGCGAAATGGCCGTGTCGGCCGATGGCAAAATGCTGGCTTTCACGCTCACCAAGTACAGCCTGGCCGACAACAAGGGCAACGCCGATATTTACGTACTGCCCGTGGCCGGCGGCACACCCAAACGCCTCACCGACACGCCCGGCAGCGAGAATACCCTGAGTTGGCGGCCCGATGGCAAGCTCACGTTTATCTCGGCTGTAAGCGGCTCGGACCAGTTGTATGCAATGGGCGCCGATGGCACGGGCAAAACCAAGTTAAGCGAATTTCCTGACCAGGGACTAGGCAATTTGAAGTACGCGCCGAAGGGCAATTTCATCCTTTACACGCAGGACGTAAAATCGTCGCCGACCACGCTTGACCTGTTCCCGGACTTGCCCAAGGCCGATGCCAAAATCATCGACGACCTGAATTACCGGCACTGGAATGCCTGGGACGACCACCTGGCGTCGCACGTGTTTTTTCAGCCGTTGGGGGCCGACGGCAAGCCCACCGGCTACGGCAAGGACGTGATGGCGGGCGAGAAATTTGACGCCCCGCTCATGCCCGACGGCGGCGCCGAGCAGCTCGCCTTTGCGCCCGACGGCTACGCGCTGGCTTACACCTCGCGCAAGCTCACGGGCCGCGCCGAGGCCGAAAGCACCAACGCCGACATCTACCAATTTGACATCCGTACCGGCCAAACCCTTAACCTGAGCGAGGGCCTGGGCGGCTACGACACCGAGCCGGCCTACGCCCCCAACGGCCAGCAGCTGGTGTGGCTCAGCATGGCCACGCCCGGCTTCGAGAGCGACCGCAACGCCATCATGCGCTACGACTTCGCCAGCAAAAAGCGGGTGGACATCACGGCGGGTTCGGAGCTAAGTGCCAGCAACGTGCGCTGGAGCGCCGACGGCAAAACGCTGTATTTTCTGGCCGTGGTGGCCGGGGCCGAGCAGCTGTTTGCCGTGCCGGCGGCGGGCGGCAAAATCCGGCAAATCACCAGCGGGGCGCAGAACTACAACAGCTTCGAGCTGGCCGCCAACAACACCGCCGTGGCCAACCGCACCAGCCTCACGGCCTTTGCCGACGTGGTGCGCCTCGACCTCAAAACCGGACAAGAAACCAAGCTCACCAGCCTCAACGCGCAGGAGCTGGCAGGCATCAAGCTAGGTAAGGTCGAAGACCGCCGCGTGACGACCTCCGACGGGCAGCAGATGCAGGTATACGTCATCTACCCACCTGATTTCGAACCGACTAAAAAATATCCGACGCTGCTGTACTGCCAGGGCGGGCCGCAGTCGCCCATCACCCAGGGCCAGAGCTACCGCTGGAATTTTCAGCTCATGGCCGCCAACGGCTACATTGTGGTGGCCCCCAACCGGCGCGGCCTGCCCGGCTTCGGCCGCAAGTGGAACGACGCCATTTCGGGCGACTGGGGCGGGCAGCCCATCCGCGACTACCTGGCGGCCATCGACAAAATTTCGGAGGAGCCTTACGTGGACAAAGACCGGCGCGGCTGCGTAGGGGCCAGCTACGGCGGCTACTCGGTGTACTTTTTGGCCGGCAACCACCAGGGGCGCTTCAAAACTTTTATTGCCCACTGCGGCCTCTACAACCTCACCAGCTGGTACCCCAGCACCGAGGAAATGTTTTTCGCCAAGCACGACATCGGCGGCGCGCCCTGGGAAACCCCGCTGCACAAGTCCTACACCGACTTCAACCCCCAGCAGTTTGCCAAAAACTGGGATACGCCGCTGCTCGTCATCCACGGCGGCAAGGACTTCCGGGTGCCCGAGGGCCAGGGCATGGAGGCCTTCGGCACGGCCCAGCTCAAAGGTATTCCGAGCCGCTTTTTGTACTTCCCCAACGAAGGCCACTGGATTTTGAAGCCCCAGAACGCCGTGCTCTGGCAGCGCGTGTTTTTCGACTGGCTGGGCCGGAGTTTGAAGTAGGCACTGGCCGGACGAATCCCCCGGAGGAATTCGTCCGGCCACTGCCCTAAAACCGAATAACGCGCGGACCCTTGGGCGGCAGTTTCGTTTGCTTGAGGAACATTTTTAGCGCCGCCGGGTCGTGCTCAAACGCCAGCACGTCGGCGGCCAGGCCGCGGATTTTGTATTCCAGGTTTTGTTTCTGGTGCAAGAAGCTCTGCTCCATGTACACCGGCGAGGGCATCATGTAATGCGGCTGGCCGGTGAAGTTGGATAACTCCATCTGCTCGTCGTAGAGCTTGTCGGCCAGCTCCTCCACTTGCTCTTTGAGGAGCTTGTTGTACTGCTTGAGCTGGTCTTCGGCCAGGTTTTCGAGGTGGGCCTGGTCGATGCGGTTTAGCTCCAGCTGCAGGCGCAGCAGCGTGAGGAGCTCGTTGGCCTCGTAGGCCACGGTTACGCGCTTCATGAGCTCGGTTTTGCGGAGCTTTTCGGCTTCGTCGGGTTCCAGGTCGGGGTGCAGGGCCTTCACCAAATCCATGTACAGGGTCCGCACCGACTTGGTGATGGTGCGCTCTTCTTCCTGCTTTTTGGCCTCGGCCGCCAGTTGCTTCGCCGACTTTTTGCGGTTGGCTTTGCGCTCGGCCTGCGCTTGCTCCTGGGCCTCAAAATCAGCTTCCTGGGCCTCCATCTGGGTGGCCACGTAGGCCTGAAACTTCTCCTGCGTACTCACGTCCACGTCCGGGTCGAAGGTGATGCCGTACTGCTGCGTGAAAATCTTTTTCATCATCTCCGACGCCTCGCGGTCCAGCTCCGCTTCTTCGTCGGGCGAGGGCGGCGGCGGGCTGTGCTTGTCGAAAACAGGCTTCAGGTCTTCGTACCCCCGGTCGAGCAAGTCGATGCAGCCTTCGAGCATCAGGTACAAAATTTTAGTGCGCTCGCCCTTCGTGATTTTGTAGGTGTCGAGGGCCACGTCAAACAAGCGCACCAGCTTGGCCCGCTCGGCGTTGTGCGCGGCTTGCAGCGGGCGGTACTCCTTCTGCACACGCTGCCGCAACACGGTGGCCGCCGCGCCAAAATCGTGCACTTCTTTTTCGAGCTTCTCGATGCGCTTGGTGAGGCGGTTGAACTCCTTTTGCGCCTTCGAGAGCGCCGAATTATCCGCCGCCGCCGTGGCAATGCGAACCAATTGGGGTTTGGGGGCAGCCGCTTTTTTGGCCATAACAAGACGGGGATGAGGATGAATTTGGACGATGAGCTACGCCATAGTTTGGGCAAAAGCCAGCAGCTCCGCTTCGCGGAAGGCCCCGGCCATGATTTGCAAGCCGATGGGCAAGCCAGCTGCATCGGCACCCATCGGCACCGAAATGGCGGGCACGCCGGCCAGCGAGGCCTGCACCGTAAAAATATCGGCCAGGTACATACTCACCGGGTCTTGCTTTTCGCCGATTTTGAAGGCCGTGGTGGGCGTGGTGGGCAGCACCAGAAAGTCGTACTGGCGCAGCAGCTCGTCGGTTTGGTCTTTGATGAGGCGGCGCACTTGCTGGGCCTTGGTGTAGTAAGCATCGTAGTAGCTGGCGCTCAACACAAAGGTGCCCAGCATGATGCGGCGCTGCACCTCGGGGCCAAAGCCCTGGGCGCGGCTCTTTTTGTAGAGCGACTCCAAATCGGTGGCGTCGGGGGCG
Organism: Hymenobacter sp.; assembly: GCA_025356245.1. GTDB lineage: Bacteria > Bacteroidota > Bacteroidia > Cytophagales > Hymenobacteraceae > Hymenobacter. Next base: position 426 of record JANXUO010000501.1, on the reverse strand, counting down.
CGGTAGCCGTACTTCACGCCGTCGAAGCGGCCGAGGTTGGAGCTGGCCTCGGCCGTGGTGAGGATGTAGTAGGTCGGAATCATCACGTCCAGAAACGGAAATTCGACCGGTTCTACCACGTGGCCCTGGCCGCGCAGGGCATCGAGCTGGGCTTCGAGGGCGGCCTTTATTTCGGGGTTGAGGCCGGGGCTGTCGATGGCGTCGGCAATGTAGCCAATGCGGTAATGGTCGGCGGGTTGCAGCAGCTGGCTGTAGGCGGGCACCTCGCGCTGGCTGGCGGTGCTATCCATCCCATCGGGCCCGGCCATGATTTCGACGAGCAGCGCGGCATCAGCCACCGAGCGGGTAATGGGCCCAATCTGGTCGAACGACGAGGCAAAGGCCACCAGCCCGTAGCGCGAAATGCGCGAGTACGTGGGCTTGAAG
>JANXUO010000380.1 GCA_025356245.1 Hymenobacter sp. | reverse complement strand
TTAATACGCACGCGGGTAGCTGCTTTACAACTCAATGGCCCCTTGCCGTTCGCTTTCTCAAAGGAGAGCGAACGGCAAGGGGCCATTGAGTTGTGGTAATGATTTATTTCGCCAGCGGCAGCACTACTCTGTCGATGACGTGGGTGACACCGTTTTTGGAAATGACGTCGGCAATTTGCACCGTAGCGGGAGCATCTTTGCCGTTGCTTACCATCACCTTACCGTCTTTCACGGCAATGTGCAGCTTTTCGCCGTTCACGGTCGTAAGCTCTTGGCCGTCTTTGAGGTCAGCAGCCACGAGGCGACCCGGAATAACGTGGTACGTGAGTACGCCGGCCAGCTTGGCCTTGCTTTCGGGCTGCATAAGGCCCGCTACAGCGCCCTTGGGCAGCTTATCGAATGCGGCGTTGGTGGGCGCAAATACGGTGAAGGGGCCGGCCCCTTTCAGCGTTTCGACCAGTCCGGCGGCTTTTACGGCCGACACTAGCGTACTGACACTCTTGGCTCCCATTGCGTTGTCCACGATGTCTTTATCGGCCGTCATGGCTACGCCGTCCACCATCACGCCTTCGGGTTTGGCCATGCGGGCAGAGTCGCCGGCTACAGCGGCAGTCGAGTCGGCCGGATTTTCGGTGCTCACGGTAGCAGTCGTTTCGGTGGTTTTGTCGCTGCCGCACGAGGTCAAAGCCAAGGCGGAGGCAGCAACGAGGGCAGCCAGGGAGAAAAATTGTTTTTTCATGGGTTTTGGTTGAAGGGGTAAAGTTTGAGTGATGCAATACGAAAGCCGCGACCCGGCGGATTGTTTGGCCCGACCCGGCCCGATTACCTTTGCCCCCGGTTGCCCGGAGCCTGCCGCCGTTGGTTGGCCCAACCCAACTTTTTAATTTTTCTACGGATATGAAAACCGCCGAAATCCACACGCCCAAAGGCGTTATGAAAGTCGAGTTTTACGCCGACGACGCCCCCAAAACCGTCAAAAACTTTATCGACCTCGCCGAAAAAGGCTACTACGACGGCCTGAAATTTCACCGCGTCATCCCCAACTTCGTTATCCAGGGCGGCTGCCCCAATACCCGCGACGGCGCCAAAGGCCATCCGGGCACCGGCGGCCCCGGCTATAAAATTGACTGCGAAACCAGCGGCAACAATCAGTACCACGAGCGCGGCGCCCTCAGCATGGCCCATGCTGGCAAAAACACCGGCGGCTCGCAGTTCTTCGTTGTGCATTCGCGCGACAATACCGCCCACCTCGACCGCGTGCATACCGTATTCGGCAAAGTGGTAGAGGGCCTGGACGTCATCGACGCCATTCGCCCCAACGACGAAATTACCAAGGTTGTAGTGAAAGAGTCGTAGCCCAACGTGTTGCTGTGATACAACCACGGCAGCGCTTTCGCCAAAAAAATGCCTCAGGATGGTTCCTGAGTCATTTTTTTGGCCTTGCCACACCACGTTTTGCGCGCAGCCCTGCCCGCATTGCGCTGTGGCTACGCTCTGGGAACGGCTTCAATCTCGCGCTCCAACTCGGCATACCAATTTTCGCCGTATTTCCGCACCAGCGGCTCTTTCAAGAACTGATAGACCCGCACACCTAACGAAGCACCGAACGAACAGGCCGGATTGCAAATGCCCCAGCGGTCGTAGTTAAGCGCCTCAAACCCGTCGTATTTGGTGATGCGAATGGGGTACAAGTGGCAGCTAATGGGCTTTTTGAACGTGGTGGCCCCGGCCAGGTACGCCTGCTCGATGCCGCACTTCAAAATCCCCCGCTCGTCGTAAAGGGCGTAGGCGCACTCCTTGTCGTCGATGGTGGTGGTGCTAAAATCGTCTTCCCAGTCCTTGATGTACAGGCCCTGGGCCGCGATGGCGGCGCGACCCGCCTCGGTGAGGAAGGGCTCGATGTTGGCGTACTCCTGCTCCAGAATGGCCAGCTCGGCTGTTTCGAGCGGGGCACCCAGGTCGCCTTCGACGCAGCAGGCCCCTTTGCAGGCTTCGAGATTACAGACGAAAAACTGGTCGGCGAGGTCGTCGGAAATGACGGTTTCCTGGATGATAATCATGGCGGCACGGAGGATTATGAGCGAGTTGCAAAGGTACAGCCGCTGCAAGGCCAGGCGGTCAGCGCTTGGGCCACAGCAGAGGCAACCGTACCTTTACTGTTACTATTACTGACCCTATGGCGCTCGATTATCTTTCCTTACTCAACCCCTCGCAAGCCGGCGCGGTGATGCAAACCGAAGGCCCCTGTATGATTATCGCCGGGGCGGGCTCGGGCAAAACCCGCGTTCTCACCTACCGCATCGCCCACTTGCTCGAAAAGGGCGTGGACCCCTTCAACATCCTGGCTCTCACCTTCACCAACAAGGCCGCCAAAGAAATGCGGGCGCGGGTCGAAAAGGTCGTCGGGCCCGAAGCCAAAAACTTGTGGATGGGCACCTTCCACTCGGTGTTTGCCAAGATTTTGCGCTCCGAAGCCGACAAAATCGGCTACCCCCGCTCCTTTACTATTTACGACACTCAGGACTCGAAAACGCTACTCGGCCAGATTATCAAAGAGCTGGAGCTGGACGATAAAGTTTACAAGCCCAACGGGGTGCTGGGCCGCATCTCGGATGCCAAAAACAAGCTGATTTCCGTCGCGCAATACTTGGCCGACCCCGGCATCAAGGCCGACGACGAAGCCAGCCTGCGGCCGAAGATGGGCGTCATCTACCAGCAGTACCATCAACGCTGCTTCAAAGCCGGCGCAATGGATTTCGACGACCTGCTCTTCAACACCAACGTGTTGTTCAAAGACCACACGGACGTGCTGAACAAGTACCAGCACAAGTTTCGGTACGTGATGGTGGACGAGTACCAAGACACCAACTACTCGCAGTACCTCATCACCCGCAAGCTGGCGGCCAAAGAGCGGAATATCTGCGTAGTGGGCGACGATGCCCAGAGTATTTACGCCTTTCGCGGGGCCGACATTACCAATATTCTCAACTTCGAGAAAGACTACCCGGAGCTGGAGGTTTTCAAGCTGGAGCAGAATTACCGGAGCACCAAAAACATCGTGTGGGCGGCCAACTCAGTCATCAAAAATAACCAGGCCCAGCTCCGCAAAGACGTGTTTTCGGAGAACGAGGAAGGGCACTTGATTGAGGTGCTCAAGGCCGCTTCCGACAACGAGGAAGGCAAGCTCGTGGCCAATTCCATCTTCGAGGAGAAGATGAACAACCACCTCAGCTACGACAACTTCGCCATCCTCTACCGCACCAACGCCCAGAGCCGGGCGATGGAGGAATCGCTCCGCAAGCTCAACATCAAGTACAAGATTGTGGGCGGTCTGAGCTTTTATCAGCGCAAGGAAATCAAGGACTTGGTGGCGTATTTGCGCCTGACGGTGAACCAGAACGACGAGCAGGCCCTGCGCCGCGTCATCAACTACCCCAAGCGCGGCATCGGCGACACCACCATCAGCAAGCTGATAAACGTGGCCGAGGAAAGCAACCACTCGCTGTGGGAAGTGGTGAGCAACGCCGACCAATTTCTGGCCGCACGGGTGAGCAACCCGGTGGTGGGCTTCGCCGAAAAGATAAAAAGCTACACCGTGGTGGCGGGCAAGGAAGACGCCTTCGAGGCGGCCAAATTCATCGCCAAAAACTCGGGAATGCTCGAGGAGATGTTCGCCGACAAAACCATCGAGGGCCTCTCGCGCTACGAAAACATGCAAGAGCTGCTCAACGGCATCAAGGAATACACCGACGACCCAGAGCGCGAGGACAAGTCGCTAGGGGCCTTTTTGCAAGACATTGCGCTCGTCACCGACTCCGACCTCAAGGACGCGGCCCAGGACGGCGAGGCCGTGACGCTCATGACCATCCACTCAGCCAAGGGCTTGGAGTTCAGAAACGTGTACATCGTTGGGATGGAGGAAAACCTCTTCCCGAGTCAGATGATGATTACCTCGCGCAAGGATTTGGAGGAGGAACGGCGGCTGTTTTACGTGGCCATCACCCGCGCCGAAAAGAAACTGACCCTCAGCTACGCCACCTCGCGCTACCAGTGGGGCAACCTGCGCAGCGCCGAAAAAAGCCGGTTTCTGGACGAGGTGGACCCGGCGTTTCTCAACTTCAAGTTTGCCGCCGCACCGGGGCCGGGCACCGGCGAATCGCCGTTTCAGCACGTATTTGAGCGGCGCTCCAACCTGGTGGCGGCCCCGGTCCGTAAAACGGCCGCCCTCAAGTATGTGGCCCCCGCCGATTTTAAACCTTCCGACACCAGCAATTTAAGCCTTGGCCAACGGGTGGAACACACCAAATTTGGCTACGGCACCGTGGCACAGCTCGAAACGCAACAGGGCACCACCAAGGCCACCATTAACTTTGAGGAAGTGGGCGAAAAAGTGCTGCTGCTGAGTTTCGCTAAGTTGCGAATTATTAGTGCTTAAATCAAATTTTCTCTTTCGCGTTCGCGGCTTTAGGCTCAAGTATGGTCGAGTGGCCTGCTGTAAACCATTTGGCCTTGGCTGCTTAACCCTTAACGAACTGGCGAGAGGCTTAATTTTACAAATCAGGAGTCAATCGCTGATTTATTGCGCACTTTGCGCCAACGACTGAGACCTACCAAAAAATGACCGACCTTCAAACCCTGCCCTTTCACATCCAGCTGCTGGTTCGTGAGTACGGACACAGCACGTTCCAACTCATTCTGGGCCTGCGTGACATTGCCGACCAAGCCGAGCGTACCCGCCGCGCCACTGGCATTGTGCAGCTCATGCTGCGCTTGCAACCCGCCTTGCGCGAGCAAGTGGATATTCAGGGCCGCCTCTGGAACCACCTCAACGCGATGCTGGGCGGCGACGTCGAGCTTGACTCCCCGGTGCCCTTGCGGCCCACCACGCTCCGCATCGAGCGGCCCACGCCCATCCCCTACCCGCGCCGCGGCCCCAAGTTTCGGGCCTACGGGGCAGCCGTAGAGGCCTTAGTAACCAAGGCCATGTCCATTGAGGAACCTACTGAGCGTGAGCAGGCCACGGCCCTTATTGGCCGCACCATGAAGTTCCTCTACCGCCAGCACAACAAGGAGAACGCCAAGGATGCCACCATCCTGCGGCACCTAGCCGAACTGTCGAACGGCGAGCTGAGCCTTGACCCAACGGTGGTTGACCGCGACAATCTTTTTGAGATGCCCGGCGACAGCAAGGCCACCTTTATTGTGCCCCAACCCAGCCAAGGCGGCCAAAGCAACGGGAACCGCGACCGCGAACGGCGCGGTGATGACCGCCGCGACCGCGACCGCCACGATGATGGTAGCCCGCGCAACGGCGGTGGCAACAATGGCGGAAGCGGCAACGGCGGCGGCAAATCGGGCAAGAAGCGCAAAAAAAACCGCTCCCAGGAGCCGCAACAGCCGCCGCAGTAAATTGAGCTGTTAGTTAATAGCTGATGGCTGTTAGCTTTTTATCGTCTTAGTTACCCTTCTTACAAAAAGCTAACAGCCATCAGCTAACAGCTAACAGCTAACAAAAAAATGGCTTCATTTGAAGTACGCGGCGGGCAGCAGCTGCGCGGCGAAATCACGCCCCAGGGTGCTAAAAACGAGGCGCTGCAAATTCTTTGCGCCGTCTTGCTCACATCAGAGCCCGTCACCATCAGCAACATCCCCGACATTCGGGACGTCAACAAGCTCATCGAGCTGCTGCGCGATTTAGGGGTGAAAGTTGGCCGCTTGGCTACCGATACTTACCGGTTTCAGGCCGATGCGGTGAACCTCGATTACCTCGATACGCCCGATTTCGTGAAGCAGGCCGCCGCCCTGCGCGGCTCGGTGATGATATTGGGACCGATGCTGGGGCGCTTCGGGCGCTGCCAACTCCCCAAGCCGGGCGGTGATAAAATAGGCCGCCGGCCGCTGGATACGCACTTTCTGGGCCTCGAAAAGCTGGGCGGCAAGCTCACGCTCGAAGGCTCGGACTTTTACCGCATCGCGGCTCCCGGCAAGCTGCGCGGCACCCACATGCTGCTCGACGAAGCATCGGTGACGGGTACGGCCAACATTGCGATGGCGGCCGTATTGGCCGAAGGCACCACCACCATCTACAACGCCGCCTGCGAGCCTTACCTGCAGCAGTTGTGCCGGATGCTGGTACGCATGGGCGCTAACATACAAGGCATTGGCTCCAACCTGCTCACCATTACGGGCGTCGAAAGCCTGGGTGGCACTGACCACCGAATGCTGCCCGACATGATTGAGATTGGCTCTTTCATCGGCTTGGCGGCCATGACGGGCTCCGAAATCACCATCAAAGATTGCCAGATACCGGAGTTGGGCCTCATTCCCGATACCTTTCGTAAACTAGGCATTCAGCTGGAATTCCGGGGCGACGACATCTTCATTCCCGCACAGCCGCACTACGAGATAAGCACTTACCTCGACGGCAGCATCCTGACCGTGAGCGACCACACCTGGCCCGGCTTCACCCCCGACCTACTGAGCATTGTGCTGGTAGTGGCCTGCCAAGCCAAAGGCACGGTGCTCATTCACCAGAAGATGTTCGAGAGCCGCCTGTTTTTCGTGGATAAGCTCATCGACATGGGCGCCCAAGTTATTCTCTGCGACCCGCATCGGGCCACCGTCATCGGCCTCGACCAGCGCACCCGCCTGCGCGGCATCACCATGACGTCGCCCGATATTCGGGCCGGGGTGGCCCTGCTCATTGCGGCTCTTTCGGCCGATGGCCTAAGTACCATCCTCAACGTGGAGCAGATTGACCGCGGATACCAAGCCATCGACCAGCGGCTCAACGCCTTGGGGGCCGACATCAAACGGGTGTAACCCCCCGACAGTAAGCCGCAACGCGAGTGTTTCGCTAACTAAAAATGCCCAACCCCGGCCAGGGTTGGGCATTTTTGGTAGCTGCGTCGGCAGCGCAGGTAAGCTAGTCCTTATCGAAAACCATTCCGACCACGGCATTTACTACGGCCAGGCCCAAGCTGAACAGCAGCGTGTTGATGAAGCCGTGAACGTCGAAGCTAGTCATCAGCTTATCGGCCAACCAAATAATTATTACGTTGATAACCAAGGCGAAAAGCCCCAGCGTCAGCACCGTGATGGGGAAGCTGAGGATGGACAGAATGGGCTTGACCACGGCGTTAAGAATGCCAAGCACCACCAGCAGCAGCGCGGCGCTACCGATGCCGCCCAACTCCACGCCCGGCAACACTTGGGCAAGGCCGTAAACGAGGACGGCCGTAATAATGAATTTGAGAATGAAACTGAGCATAAAAAGCGTGGGTTGAGGTGACGACTGGCCCTTCTACGGCACGGGCTATTCGTGGTTGCGGGCCGCAATGCGGCCCTGCGAAACACCCATCCAATTCAGCAGCTGGTAAAGCAGGCGGGCACCTACGATGCCGTTCCAATCGCTGTTGCCAGGCGCTACCTCATTGAGGTCGAAGCCGATGATGGTTTTGCCGGCCCGCACTACTTCGCGCAACAAGTAGGTTGCTTCCTCAAACTCCAGGCCGCCGGGCACGGGCGTACCGGTGCCGGGGCATAGCTTAGGGTCGAGGCCGTCGATATCGAAGCTGATGTATACTTTGTCGGGCAGTTGGGCGATGATTTTGCCGCACACCTTCTTCCACGATTTCTTGACGAATTTTTCCTCACTCAAAAACCGCTGGCCAAAGAGCGCAATGCGGCCGTGCGACTGCTCGATGAGGTCGGCCTCCTGCTGGCAATAGTCGCGGATGCCCACTTGCACCAGTTTCTTCACCTGTGGTAGTTCCAAGGCGTTATACATAATGCTGGCGTGCGAGTACTTAAAGCCTTCGTAGGCCGGGCGTAGGTCGCAGTGGGCGTCAATTTGCAGGATGGCGAATTCCTCGTGCCGCTCGGCCAGCGCGTGCAGGTACCCCAGCGGGGTACTGTGGTCGCCGCCCAACACGGCCACAGCTTTGCCTGCATCGAGCAAAGCCCCAGTTTTTGCTTTGAGCCAGGCAATTAACTTGTCTCCTTCGGCGTTCACCTGGTCGGGCACGCTGCTGTGAGCAGCGCTTCCTGTGGCGGGGCTGCCGGCTTCGAGCCAGCCAATATAATCGGCAGCCAAGGGGCGTAAACGCTGGTTGGCGGTGGCAATGACTTCATCCTCTGGTTCAAGAGCCACTCCCAGCTTCCAGGCATCGGGTATTTCGGGGTCAAACAAATCGACCTGCAACGAGGCAGCGTGAATAGCGGCGGGGCCCTGGGCCGTACCGGCGCGGTAGCTCACCGTCACCTCCCAAGGCACGGGCACCACCACTACCTGGGCCTCGGCGGGGGTAAACGGCAGGCCAAAAAGGTTAGCGGCAGCATCGCCGGGGGCGTTGGGGTCGAAAGTTTCGAGCTTATTGGCGAAGCTTTTAGCAGCAGAAGCGGGCATTTGGATGATTGGGTTTTTAGGGAAACGTAACGCGGG
>JANXUO010000433.1 GCA_025356245.1 Hymenobacter sp. | reverse complement strand
CCGCCCAGCGTCGAGTCGTTGAGAAACGCCAGCATCCGCCGGTTGCTGAACCAGCGGCTGGCCTGGGCGGCCGTCAGCTTCATGTATATCACCCGAAAGGGAACCCCCACCGCCGAGCGTTCAGCAAAGCGCACCCTCACCTTGCCGGCCGCCGTAATGTCGGACCGTTGCAGGTTGTAGCGCCCCACCACGGGGTTGTACCCGGTGTAGGCCAGCGTACCCAGTACCCGCACGGGCTGCCCGGTATTTATCAGCGCTATTTCGGATTGGTAAGTTGCGTTGGGCCGCCCGCCCATCATCATGGTTTCCAGACGAGGAGCCGGGCTGGGCAGGATGGCCTGAAACGTAGAGTCATTGATTTCGGATGCGCTGGCGTACGACGTAGCATTAGCTGGCACGGTAGCTCCGTAAAACCCCTCCCCTTTCTCCAGCCACGGCAAAAAAGTTGAGTTGACGGGCACGTCCACGTAGGCGTAGGTTTCCAACTTGGTTTCGGTGTACAACCGATACGGGTGCGGCGCACCACCGGCCGTTACCGGCTGCTGCATCCGGCGGCCGGGCAAGGCCCCCACCGTCACGAAATACGTGGCGGTATCGGTAAAAAAGCTGTAGAGCTTGTGCAGTTGGTCCTGCGGGTTTTTGTAATAGTCGGCATCGAGCTTGCCATCGTTACGCTGCCCGTAAAATTCCAAAAAAGTAGTAGGGTCCAGCGTATTGGTGTTGCCGCCCTGGTAAATGGCTACCTCGCGCCCGCGCCGCCACAGTTGGAGTTGTGCTGGGTTGGCCCCGCTCAGCCCGGCGGCCGTCAGGTACTGAAAATCGAGCCGGTAAATGGCATCGCGGGTGATTTTGATTTTGTAGTACGCCTGCCCCGGCACAATCCATTCGTTGCCGTAGGGGCCCGACTGAGCCAGCACCGGCGCAACCCCGGCCAACAGCAGCAGCAACAGCAGTAGGTATTTTCTCATCACTAGTAAGCTAAGATGTTGTCATTTGCACGTTCGCAGCGCCAGCCGGGTTTTATTCAAGGCAAACCTCGGCCACTTTCCGTAAAACCCTATTTGAACCCGTAGCCCAAACTCACAATCACCGAGTTGGTCTGCGAGGCGTTGCTGCCCAGCTTCTCAACCGCCAGGCGCGAGAGGGCCAAATCGAGGCGCACGCCGCTGAAGGCTACGCCCGCGCCCAGGCTGTACTGCCCCTTCCACTGCTCCTGCCGGTCGAAGTTTTGAATTTTCTGAAAATTGCCCACGCCGCCGCGCAAAAATGCCACGTTGCGGTAGCCCAACTCCAGGCCCAGGCGCGGGTCGGCGCTTACCGTGCCAGTCGATAGCAGTTCGTTGCGCTTGCCATCGGTGGTACCCTCCACGTCCACAGCCACCAAGGCCGAAAATTGCTTAGGCAGCTCGAAGCGCCGGGCCGCCCCCAGCACCAGGCGGGGCAGGGTAATTTCGGTGCTGCTTTTGGGCACGGCATCGGTCAGGGCGGGGCCGGTGAGGCCCTTTTTGTACTCCTCGGCGTTGATGCTCCAGGCGTTGAAGGTGGTGGTGACGTCGCGGGCCATCAGGCCCAGGTTCCAGCCTTTGTGGTTGTATTGCAAGCCCGCATCAATGCCGAAGCCGTAGCCGTTGGCGAAGTTGCCGATGTTGCGGTAGATGAGCTTGCCGTTGGCACCGATGCTCAAGCCCTCGACGTTGCCCACCTTGCGGGCGTACGAAAGCAGCACAGCGTAGTCGGCCACCGAAAAGTACGTTATTTTACTGTAGTCGATGTAGCCGTACTCGTTCACCAGGGCGCGAGTGTCGGCAATGTTGTCCACGCCGAGACGCAACAAGCTCACGCCCACCACACTCTTGTCGTCGATGGGCATCGAGAACGCCGTGTAGTCGTTCTTGACGATGCCTGAAAACAGTTCGGAGTGCATGTACACGCCGTCGTACTTGGTTTTTTGATTGGCCAGCCCGGCAGGGTTCCAGTAGCCGGCGGTGGCGTTATCGGCTAGGCTCACCTGCACCTTGCCCATGCCCAGCGCCCGCGCCCCCACGCCGATGTTGAGAAATTCGTTGCTGTACTTGGGGGTTTTGGTGGTTTGAGCCACCACTGGCCGCGCCGCAACCGCCGCCAAACCAACGAATACCACGCACCGAAAGGCCGAAAAAAGATGTCGCATAAAAAAGAAGCCAGGTAAATTTCAGCGCCCAGAACGCAAATTACGGGCGCTTAGTGCGCCCACCCGCGAAAATGGGGCCAACAAGGCGAGTTTGCGGTCGAAAACGGCCAATTTTCCGGCTGCCCGCTGCGAAACGACGTTTTGCCCGGCGCATCTGCCCCAATGCAAGCCCGCCCGGTCAACGCCCAGCGCCCCCGGCCATTTGCACTCCGGCAATCAGAACCGAGGCAGTGGCAGCAAAACGAATGAAAATATTCTATCTGATAGTCAGCGACCTAAAAAATAGTTAGCCGCATTTTTACTTTTTTTACACCCACTACCTTGCAAAACAAAGTACCTGCCATACATTTGTATCAGTCATCACCCAGTAACTTGTCATCTACGCCCATGAAATTAGAAAACGCCCAGGTGCAGATGCGGAAAGGCATCCTTGAATTCTGCATCCTGGAAATCATCGGTCGCGGCGAAGCCTACGCCTCGGATATGCTGGAGGAGCTTACCGCCGCCCGCATGATAGTGGTGGAGGGTACCCTCTACCCGCTGCTTACCCGCCTCAAAAACGCCGCCCTGCTCGACTACACCTGGAAGGAAAGCAGCAGCGGACCACCCCGCAAATACTACGTCCTCACCGACGCTGGCCGCCAGTTTCTGGCCGAAATGCGCGAAACCTGGGACGACATTGCCGTGTCGGTCGGCATCATCCGCAAAGGCAAGTAATCAATCGTCATCCCCCTCAAAATCAAGCCGACTCACCGGCTCCAACCCATGAAAAAGAACATCAGCATCAACCTGCAAGGCATCATCTTTCACATCGAGGAAGACGGCTACGACGTGCTGGCCCGCTACCTGGCCGAAGTGAAAGCCCACTTTGCCGGCACCGAAGGCCGGGCCGAAATTGTGGCCGACATCGAAGGCCGTATTGCCGAGATTTTCGCCGCTCGCCTTTCGCCCTCGCAGCAGGTAATTACCCTCACCGATGTAGAGCAGATGATGGCCAAGATGGGCCGCGTCAGCGACTTTGCCGACGCCGACGAGGCCGAGGAAACGGCCCAGGCCAACGCCACCGGCCGGGCTGCGAGTGCGGCCGGCACCGGCCCCCGCTTCGTGCCGCCCACCGAGCCCGACGGCACCCCGCGCCGCCTGTACCGCGACATGGCCCACCGCAAAATTGCCGGGGTGGCGGCGGGCGTAGCCCAGTATTTCCGCCTCAACCCGCTGTGGGTACGCATTGGGTTTGTGGTGCTGGCGCTGCTACTGCCCAGCATCGATAACTTCGGGTTTGATGGCGTGGCCCACGGCCGCCTGCACCTCGGCAGCTGGGGTTTCCTGGCTTATGTGCTGCTGTGGATTGTGCTGCCCAAGCGCTACGACGCCCCTACCCCGATAGCGGGCAGCCCGCTCGACGGTGCCCTGGGCAACGGCAAGCGCCTGTTCCGCGACACCGACGCCGGCAAAGTAGGCGGCGTGGCGGCGGGCCTGGCTCACTACCTACAAGTGGATGTGGTAATTGTGCGGGTGTTAATGCTGCTGGGCCTTTTTGCTGTGGGCTCTACATTTGTCATCTACCTAATATTGTGGGTGGTAGTACCCGAAGCCAGCACGCTCTCGGACAAGCTACAGATGCGCGGCGATGCCGTGACGCTGGCCAGCCTATCCGACCAGTTTCAGGCCAGCGCCAACCAGGAGCCGGGGGCCAACAGCGGCCGCTCCATCGGCACGTATTTGGAGAGCGCCGCCCGTGGCGCCCAACCGGCCGTGAGCTTCGTGGGCAGCGTAATTCGTTGGTTTGTAGGCGGTATTTTGATTGTGATGGGCGTCAGCCTGTTGTTCACGGTAGGAGCGGTGCTGGCGGCAGCCCTGGGCATTGTGCCGGCCGATTCGGTCATCCACATGGGTACCGATATGCAGTCCGATTCGGTGCTGCGCAACGTGCCGCTGTGGGGCGTGTGGGCCGGTTTCCTGGCCCTGGGCATTCCGTCGCTGGCCCTGGCCCTGCTGGGCTTGCGCCTGATACTGCGGCGCTCGGCCCTGTCCCGCACGGCGGGCCTTAGCTTGCTGGGCCTGTGGATTTTGGGCCTCATGGGCAGCGCCTTCGCCGCCGCCCGGCTCACCCGCGAATTCAAGGAGCACGGCAGCATCTCCATCACCAAAACGCTGGCCCCGGTGCCGGGGCGCGGCATTGTGCTGGCCCTGCGCGAGCAGCCCGACTACCTCGAAAACGTGCGCTTCCGCCTGGCCCCGGCCGACAGCAACGCCGCGCCCTTCGCCGAGCAGGAGTTTGAGGCCCAGGGCCGCAACCAGGCCCTGGCCCGCGAAACGGCCGCCAACACCGTCACCTACACCATCGCCCAAACCGACTCGACCCTGACCCTGGACGAAGGGCTGACCCTGAAATCGGGGGCCGCTTACCGGGGGCAGGAGCTGGCCGTGACGCTGCACCTGCCGCTGGGCAAAACCTACTCGCTCTCGTCGCGCTTCATCAATAAGCTGAACGATGAGAGCTTTGTGAACGACCACCAGCCCAACGACGACCAGCCCCATCGCTTCCGCCTCACCCGCCGTGGGCAGCTGGATTGCCTCGACTGCCCGCCCGGCGTCCTCAGCAATGGCAATACCGACAACAACGACGAAGCGGACAGCGCCGATGAAAACGACGGCGACGATTTCAACCTCAGCCTCAACACCGGCGACGATAATGACGATTCGACCGGCATCCGGATTCATTCCACCGAGCGGGCCTTCAATTCCAGCCTCGATTCCTACGGCCCTGGCCGCCTGCGGCTTGACAAGCCCGAGAGCTTCCGCGAAATCGAAGCCAGCGGCGACTACCGCCTCTTTGTCCGCCAGGGCAGCGAGGCCAGCGTGGAAGCCGCCGGGGCCGAGCGCGACATCCGCGAGCTGCGCCTGAGCGTGGACAACGGCAGCCTCCGCATTCGCCGGCGCGACCGCAACTCCTTCCTGCCCAGCCTCAACTTCAACCGCCGCCCGGTGCTGGTGCGCATCACCGTGCCCGCCCTCGAAAAGCTTGACCTCAGCGGCGCCTGCCGCGCCGATGTGGCCGGCTTCCGCGACGCCAACCTAGCCCTCGAAGGCACCGGCGCCTGCGTTGCCCGCCTCGACGTGGCCGTGCCACTGCTCAACATCGACCTGAGCGGGGCCAGCCGCGTGGTGCTGCGCGGCCGGGCCGACAAGCTCATCGCCGACGGCGCCGGGGCCTGCAAAATCGAAGCCCTGGCCCTGCAAGCCGACCGCACCTTCCTCGACCTCAGCGGTGTAAGCCAGGCCCGCGTCAATGCCCGCACCGAACTGAACGCCGACCTGAGCGGGGCTAGCCGCGTCCGCTACACCGGCAACCCTACCCGCATCAGCAAGGATTTGAGCGGCGGCAGCTCGCTCCGCGCCCTCTAAAACCGCCCCACCACCCTGCCAACGGAACGCCACCGGCAGAAGTGAGTGACTGCCGGCAGCTTCCACCGGAACCTTTGAACGCCAGTGCGTTCGGGGTTCCGGTTTTTTTTTGCAGTGGCCGAGTGGTTGAGTGGTCGGGCGAATCCCGCGCAGCGGTTCGTCCGGCCACTCCCATATGCTGCCCTGTGCCATATGCGGCCTTGGGGCAAGCAAACGCAAGTCGTTCATCGCAAGTGGCCGGACGAACCACTTCGCGGAATTCACCCCACCACTTACCCCACCAGCCCACGCTTTGCCCCTTGCACCAGCAAAAACGCCATCGCCTCATCCAGCTCGTTCCGAATTTCACCATCTAGAACAGCCTCCAACACCGTATTTTTTAGCTCACCCACCTCCTTAGAGGGCTTCAAGCCAAAGGTTTCCATGATGATTTCGCCGGTAATTACGGGCTTGAAGTTCCGCAAATGGTCCTTACTTTCCACTTCGCGCAGCTTCTCCTCTACCAAATCGAAATTTTGTAGGTAGCGGGCCTTTTTTTCGTGGTCTTTGCTGGTGATGTCGGCCCGGCAAAGCAGCATCAAGCGGTCGATATCGTCGCCGGCTTCAAACAGCAGGCGGCGCACAGCCGAGTCGGTAACAAGACTCTTGCTCAGCACGATGGGCCGCAGGTGAAGCCTCACTAGCTTTTGCACCATCCGCATTTCCTCGCCTAGCGGCAGTTTGAGGTCTGTAAAAATCTGGGGTACCCAGCGGGCACCCTTGTCCTCGTGACCGTGAAACGTCCAGCCCTGGTTGGGGAAGTAGCGCTTGGTGGCGGGCTTGGCGATGTCGTGTAGGATGGCGGCCCAGCGCAGCCACAGGCCGCCCCCCGCTGCCGCCACGTTATCAAGCACTTGCAGGGTGTGGTAGAAATTATCCTTGTGCGCGTGCTTGCCCACTTTTTCCACGCCATACAACAGCACCATCTTCGGGAAAATGAGATGCAGCAACCCCGTCTGAAACAGCAGCTTAAACCCATAGCTCGGCAACGGCGACTCCACAATTTTATTCAGCTCGACCGTAATCCGCTCCTGCGACACAATGGCAATGCGCTCCTTGTTGCGCGCGATGGCATCGAAGGTATCGGGCTCAATGTCAAAGCCCAGCTGCGAGGCGAAGCGCACGGCCCGCATCATCCGCAGCGGGTCGTCCGAAAACGTAATATCGGGCCCCAGCGGCGTGCGAATGGTCAGGCTTTTGAGGTCTTTCATACCCTCAAACTGGTCTATCAATTCCCCAAAGTTTTCCGGGTTCAAGCTCAGCGCTAAGGCGTTGATGGTAAAATCACGGCGGGCCAAATCCTCAGCCAGGGTGCCGGGCTCCACGTCGGGCTTGCGGCTGTCGGCGCGGTAGCTTTCCTTGCGGGCACCCACAAACTCAATCTCGCCGGCCTCCCGGGTGGGCAGCATGGCTGTCCCGAAAGTTTTGAAAACCGTGACTTTGCCCCGCCCCGGCAGCTTGGCCCCCACCGCCTGCGCCAGCCGGATGCCATCGCCCACCGTCACCACATCAATGTCTTTGCTGGGGCGGTTCAGCGCCAGGTCGCGCACGTAACCACCTACTATATAAGCTGGTTGGCCCAGCTCACCCGCCGCCTCGGCAATGGCACGAAAAACAGGCAAATCAGGCAGTTCAGGCGTATTCATGCCGCAAAGGTCGGAAACCGGCAGGGTATCGCCGGGCCGACGGCGCACAGCACAAGCTACGTGCTACCCCCGCACCACTTCCAACGCCCCGTCGGCCCCCACACGAACCACCCGCGCGGGCGGCACCCGTACCAGGTCATCGCGCCGCCAGCGGGCCACGTGGTCGGCCCCGCGCACAATGGCGGGGTCTATCTCGGAATAAATGACCGGAGCGAACTCGCCTGCTTTGTTGGCGGAGGCAGCCACTAAGCCGTGCCCCAAACGCCGTAAAACCCGGTGGCAAAACGCGTCCTGGGTTACGCGCAGGCCCACAGTACCGTCTGGCCCAACCAAGGCAGGGGCAACTGCCCGCGTGGCTGGCAGCAAGTAGGTGGTAGGCCGCGTTTGGGCCGCCACAGCGGCAGCTAATTCGGGCGGAATTATGGCGGCGTACCGCTCCAGCATCGCCATATCAGCCACCAGCACAATGCTGGGCTCGCCCACTTCCCGGCCTTTCAGCTTGTAAAGCAACTCCACGGCACGGGGCGCTTCGGCATCGCAGCCCAGGCTCCACACCGCATCGGTTGGATACAAAATGACTTGCTGCCACAACAGGGCATCGACGGCGGAATCTACTTCTTGCTGGAAAAAATTCATGCGTTACTTGGCTTTCGATTGGCACAACTCAACCAGCACCCCACCCGCTGACTTTGGATGAACGAAACAGACCAACTTATCGTCGGCCCCGTCCTTCGGCGCTTCATTGAGGACCACAAACCCCTGCTCCCGGAGGCGGGCCATCTCGGCCACTATGTCATCCACCTCAAACGCCAGATGATGAATGCCTTCGGGTTTCTTTTCCAGGTATTTGGTGATGGCGCTGTCGGGGCTGGTGCCCGCCAGCAGCTCAATCTTGGAGCCGCCAACCTGAAAGAAAACCGTGTCCACGGCTTCGCTGGCCACGTGTTCGGTCTTGTAGGGCGCCCGGCCCAGTAGCTTCGTGTAGAGTGCGGTAGCAGCGGCCAGGTCGTGCACGGCCATGCCCAGGTGTTCGAGGTTGAGTAACATCGGGAGCGTCTTGTTTAGATTGTGTCTATTTTTGCAGTGCAAAGCAAACCGTTTTGCGCCAAACGCTGTTCTACGGGCCAGCAACTCCGCCTGATTTTATCTTCTGCTTCGCGCAATGCTTAAGCTCCCTATCTACCTGGACAACAACTCCACTACGCCCCTCGACCCCCGCGTTTTGGAAGCTATGATGCCCTACCTCACCGATGTGTTTGGCAACGCTGCCTCGCGCAACCACCCCTTCGGCTGGGCCGCCGAAGAAGGCGTGGATTACGCCCGCGACCAAATTGCCCAGCTTATCAACTGCGACCCCAAGGAAATCATTTTCACCAGCGGGGCTACCGAATCCGACAACCTGGGCATCAAGGGCGTGTTTGAGATGTACAGCCAGCGCGGCAACCACATCATCACCGCCACCACCGAGCACAAAGCGGTGCTCGATACCTGCAAGCACCTCGAAAAGCTGGGTGCCCGCGTCACGTACCTGCCCGTTGATGCTGAAGGTCTTATCAGCCTCACCGACCTCGAAGCTGCCATGACACCCCAGACAATTTTGGTGTGCCTCATGTTCGGCAACAACGAAACCGGCACCATCCTGCCCATCCGCGAAATTGCCGCTATTGCCCACGCGCACGGAGCATTGTTCATGACCGACGGCACGCAGGCCGTAGGCAAAATCCCGGTCGATGTGCAGGCCGATGGCATTGACATCATGGCCTTTACGGCCCACAAAATGTACGGCCCCAAGGGCGTAGGTGCCCTCTACGTGCGCCGCAAAAACCCCCGCGTCAAAGTCACGGCCCAAATGGACGGCGGCGGGCACGAACGCGGTATGCGCTCGGGCACCCTCAACGTACCCGGCATCGTAGGCTTGGGCAAAGCCTGCGAGTTGGCCCGCCTCGAAATGGCCGCCGACGCCGCCCGCCTCAGCGTATTGCGCGACCGCCTGCAAGCCGAACTCATGACGATGGAAGAAACCTACGTCAATGGCTCGGTGGCGCACCGCCTGCCGCACGTCGCCAACATCAGCTTCAAGTACGTCGAAGGCGAAGGCTTGATGATGGGCGTGAAAGACCTGGCCGTATCGTCGGGTTCGGCTTGTACTTCAGCTTCGCTCGAACCTAGCTACGTCCTCAAAGCCCTGGGCCTGAGCGATGACCTGGCCCATAGCAGCCTCCGTTTTGGCCTCAGCCGCTTCACCACCGACGAGCAAATCGACTACGCCATCGGCCACGTCAAAGAAGCCGTCACCAAGCTCCGCGAAATGTCGCCGCTTTGGGAAATGCACCAGGAAGGTATCGACCTGAGCACCATCGAATGGGCGGAACATTGATTTTAATTATGAATTAGAAATCATGAATTATGAACCGTCATTTATGGCTTTCACCAATTCTTTGTTTCCAATTCATAGTTTTTAATTCATCATTCATAATCAAAAAAAACATGGCTTATTCCGATAAAGTAATCGACCACTACAGCAACCCACGCAACGTCGGGACGCTCGACAAAAGCAAGAAGAACGTGGGCACCGGCCTTGTGGGTGCCCCCGAGTGCGGCGACGTGATGCGCCTGCAAATTGAAGTGGACGAGGCGACCAACACCATCACCGACGCCAAATTCAAAACCTTCGGCTGCGGCTCGGCCATTGCGTCGTCGTCGCTGGCTACGGAGTGGCTGAAGGGCAAAACTGTGGACGAGGCCCTGGCCATCGACAACATGGAGATTGTGGAGGAGCTTGCCCTGCCGCCCGTTAAAATTCACTGTTCGGTGCTGGCCGAAGACGCCATCAAAATGGCTATTTCGGACTACCGCGTGAAGAACGGAATGCCAGCCCTGGAAATGGCCCACCATTAAGTAGTAAGGCGGTGAAATAGCGGGGTGGTGAGTTTGCTGTCTAATTCGCGCCATTTGCGCTGTTGTTGCACCAAGCTCACCCCCTTGCCATTTCACTACCTTACTACATGGACCAAAACGCCGAAGTTGCGCGGTTGCAGCAGGAAATACAGCAGCATTTGGGGCTCGATGCCGCGCAGCTGCTGTTTGAGTACCGACAATTGAATGGACTCATCCGACTCGATTTAATTACCGTCAATCCTCGCCATCAGCAAAGTTTTTTGTTGCGCTACGAAGAGGGAATTGACAAGCTGGACTGCCTGCGAAAAATGCTGGACTACGTGCAGCGCTTTCGCGACACCGAAAGCTCGTTCACCATTCAATGGCGGGCACACGCAGAAAAAGAGTTACAGACTTCATACTTCCGCGCTCACAACATATACGAGGCGTTGGATAAGCTCTACTTCGGGCGCGATTTGAATATCATCACGGTATTCAGCGTAGTGCTTAATCCGAGCAGTTAATTTAGCGCGGTGTTTTAACCCGCGAAATTATTCTGGGGCGGAAGTCGTTTTGAAATTAACCAATTAACGGGTCAAAAACCTGTTCTACTATGATTACCGTATCCGACAAAGCCAAGGAGAAAATTGAGCACCTGATGCGCGATGCCGAGATGGATGCCACGTACCGCTTGCGTGCCTCAGTAGCCGGC
>JANXUO010000402.1 GCA_025356245.1 Hymenobacter sp. | reverse complement strand
ACTAGCGCTTGTAACATTCAGCGTACAGACGTTACCAACACCGCCAACGGACCCGACGTAAGCGAGCGTGTTGCCATCGGGCGAAAGCTCCACCTCGCCGCGCCCGCCCATTCCGCCAGCTCCGGCCGTAGCGGAAAACGTGAATCCTGGCCCAAAACCACCGCCGTTTAACAGAGTCACACGGCGCACGGTGCCGCCGGCAGTGCTGTACAGAAAACGGGTACCATCAGGCTGAAGCCGCGAAACGGCGATGCCCACCCCGCCGGGGTAAAACCGAAAGGCCGTGGGCTGCCCGTTGCTTGCCGTAACCGGGTCGGTGTAGCGGGTGTTGCTCACCAACACGGGCGTGGCCCCTGAGCAGTCCACTTCAGCGTACCCGACAGCGGCCGAATAATTGCTGACGAGCGGGTAAATGATGTAGTAGCGCTGGCAAAGGCCCGGCACCGGCACGATGGCCGTTTGGAAGGGAGCCGGAAACCAACCCGATTCATCGTAGGATACGTCAGGCGGAGTTATTGCGCTCAACGACCCCAGCAGCACGTTGTTGCCGCTGTAGATGCTGCGGGTACAATCCGAAGCGACATAAAACAGCAACTGATTGGCCCCGTTGAAAACCGAGGCCGCCACCCGCTTGTCCGTGGCATTGGGCTGGCCCGCCGCAATCTGGGTGCTGGCCACCGCCGTGCCAGAGCTAAAGTCGATGCGTTGCGAGGTGAAGAGCCAGCTTCGCATCTGAGTCGTGTTGGCGGTAGTACCGCCGCCACCGCCGCCACCGCCTGCTCGGGCGGGCAAAAAACTGTAGCTGACCAACAAGGCCAACGAAAGCACAAATTTGGTTTTGAATAATTGCATCTTGAGGGAAGTTAAAAGCGAAACACTGGGACGACGGTTTTAAAAAACCTGCCCTGTGAGGGCCTTGTTACCCGGTGTTGCGCTTGGCCTGCTTTTGCTGATAGGGCATTGCCGCCCGGTTCACGCTGTCGCATGACGGAGGCGGGGGTAAGGGCGGAACGGCTGCCGTAGGCTCGGCCCTCTTCGGGAAGGCGGACAAGGCATCAGCCCGACAAAGTCGGGGATTTCCTCGGCCGCCGGCCGCCTGTGCCGG
This sequence comes from Hymenobacter sp., assembly GCA_025356245.1. Classification (GTDB taxonomy): domain Bacteria; phylum Bacteroidota; class Bacteroidia; order Cytophagales; family Hymenobacteraceae; genus Hymenobacter. Next base: position 6,110 of record JANXUO010000402.1, on the reverse strand, counting down.
TGGCCGCACCGGCGGTAGGCGGCCCGAAACACCCGCAAGCACCAACCGGGCCGGGTGAGGCCGTTTTTTACACCCACTTGAGGCGAGCACCACAAAATGAGCAGAATTCGTAGCAAGAAACAACCAAAAGGTCTATCCGAGCACGAATTTATCCAACTATGGGGGGGGGGGGGAGAACGGAAGGAGGTGCAAACGCGACCATTCCCGTCGCTCAGTCGGGCAGTCGGCAACGAACGAAAACGCAGGTTATCAATCGGTTTCATTGCGCGGGGTGTGCCGGGCGGCAAGCGGCAAACGAAGATAGCGAAAATAATTGAAAAAACAAGTAGTGTCGCCGAAGCAGGTGCTGAAAAACAGTGGCGGGGTGCGTCTGCGATGGCTAGGATGCTGTGGCGTTTAGCGTCGGGCATAACCAGCACCGCGAGATTACTGCTTGCTGTTGCGCGGCTGGCGCGGGGCACAGCCCCGCGCCAGCCTACTGCGTAACATCAGTCAGCAACAAAAAAACCCCCGCTGCATGAAGCAGCGGGGGTTTTTGTTATCAGAAGGCCAAGTGGCCTGCTTAGCCTTAGGCAGCAGTCGGCATGGTTTCGCGCACAGCAGCGGGGCTCTTGCCCGACACGGCGATGCCGTACACGACCAGGCCGAAGCCGATTTTGTTGATGGCATCGGCAATGTTGTAGAACAAGTCCACAGCCGAAGGCTGCATGATGGAACTCAACAGGTTGCCCGGCATACACATATAGCCGATGGGGTAAATGGCCCAGCCGGCCAGCACGAACCACGCCAGGGCGCGGATGCCTTTGATAACGGCCGGGTCGCCGCTGGCCTTGGCCAACTGCGCCACTTCGCCGGCCCAGGCCGTGTAGAGGATGTAGATGTAGCCCAGCGTCGAGAGCACGCCCCAGATGATGGACTGGCTGCCGCTACCGTTCGAGAAGGCTTCGCCGATGTAGCCCGTGACGAGCATGAACACCGAGGCGACGATGAGTTTCCAGAGCAGGCTGATTTTGGCACCGGCCGCCTTGGTGAGCAGGTAGAACTCGACGCACATCAGCGGCACGGTCAAGGTCCAGTCGATGTAGCGCAACGCGGTCGGGGTTTTGCCCGTGGCCAGGTAATAGTCGCGCATATAGTAGTAATGCACGGCGGCGATGCCCGTAATCAGGGCCGACACGAGCAACGAAAGCTTCCACTTGCCTTCGACCGCGCCCCGCTCGGCGAAGAAAAACACCGAGGCGGCCAGCATGGCCATGTACCCGGTAAAGAAGGTAAACGCAATGGGGTCGTTCGTCTTGAGTTCAAGAACGTTCAGTAAGGTGGTGTGCATGGGAAAATGGGTTAAAGGGTTTAAGTGTCCGGCTTACACAACTCACGGTTTGATAATGTTTAAGATTTTGGCCTTAAAGCTTAAACATTCTGTGCGTGTGGGGAGATTAATGGCCCGAAAACTGTCTTTTTACGGTTCCGAATTATCTGTAAAATTCAGAAAACCAATAATATGGTGGAGTCGGGGCATGGGCTAAAAAAATATTGGACGGCTGCTTCGCTTTCTTGCCTGTACCGTAACTCCGAGCGGGCTTTTGTCGTAGCCGGGTAGCGCCCGAAACAGGGGCCAATGCAACTGCGCCCGGTTGCTTTATCACGGCTGCCCGGCCTGTCGGTGCCCGGTTCGGCTTCGACGGTCGAATTTTCAGGGCTCAGCCCTTTTTTTCTTTTATTATTTTCGCTGCCTATGATTCGCGTTTTTTTGACCGACGACCACGTCGTCTTGCGTTCCGGCGTACGTTCGTTGCTAACGGGCCACGCGGGGTTGGAAGTAGTGGGCGAAGCCGGCAACGGCCTTGAGCTGCTGGCCCAACTGCCCGAAACCCCCGCCGACGTGGTGCTGATGGACATCAATATGCCCGGCATGGACGGCCTCGAAACCACCCGGCAGCTCCGCGAGCGCCACCCCGAAGTGCGGGTGCTGGTGTTGAGTATGCTGGCCAGTGAAGAATTTATTTACCAGATGCTGGACGCCGGGGCGGCGGGCTACATCCTCAAAAACGCGGGGCTGGACGAGATTGTGCATGGCATTCGGGTGGTGGCGTCGGGGCGGCAGTTTTTGTGTACCGAGGTGGCGTTTGAGCTACTAGCCAAGCTGCGGGCCTGCCAGGGAGGGCTGATGACAGCTGCCGCCAAAAGCACCAAGCCCGGCGGCCTGTCCAAGCGCGAAACGGAGGTGTTGCAGCTCATTGCCAAGGGCTTCACCAACGGCGAAATCGCCGAGCAGCTTTTCACCAGCAAGCGCACCATCGAAACCCACCGCCAGAACATCATCGAAAAAACCCAGATGCGAAACACGGCCTCGCTCATTCGTTTCGCCGTGAGCGAGGGACTGGTGAGTTGAATTGTTCAATCATTGCGCTTGTGGCCCAAGAACAACCCTGCGTGCAATGTGGGGCAGACGTCAAAACGTCTGACAATCTAACAATTTGGTAATTTAATCAAGAATAATAGTCTTCTCATTCTTGCTTCCGTCGAATGGTGGCGCACCTTGCGCCGCCGGTCCGAAGGGCAGTTGCCTGCCCCAATTTCCGTTCATTTGTCGGTGGAGGAGGGGCAGGCGTTACAAATCCACCAGCTTGAGCTGGAATGCAGTACAATGAATTGCTGCTGGCCCAAACGGCCACCGACGTAGCCCACGCGGTGGCCGAGGCGGCCCGGACTGAGCTGACCGACCTCTACGACTGTGCCCCCGTGGCTTACACGACGCTGAACGCGGCCAGCCTGGTAGCTGCGGGTTGCTCTCGCAGCCGGGCCGGGGCACAGGCATCGGCATCGAGCTGTCGGTTTGCGGGGCGCTTCGCTCAATAGAGGAATTGGCGGCGGTCAATTCTTCATAGAAGCTGTTTAAAAACGCGCGCCAACTTCGTGTCGCCGACTTTCTAAACAGCTTCCTATTAAGCGAAGCGCCGCTGGTTACTACGCAGTCCATCTTTCAGTACTAACCCCCTGAAAAAAGCGTATTTATTCGGCAGTTCGCGCCTCAAAGTCGTCGGACCTTTGCAGCGGCCCACCCAAGGCCGCCCGACCCGTGCGCTACCCGCTGGGGTCACTTATTTGGGTTTTCCCGGTACGTCACCATCCCTTCCATGCTGGTCGTTTACCAAGAACAACTGCCCGCCGGCTATTTGCTGGCGCTGGCCTCCTCGGCGGCTCCCGATGCTGCCGAAAATACCCTTGCTGCCTGCCTGCGCCACGTTGGCCGCCAGGGCCAAGCAGCGGTGTGGGTTGACTGCCGCCTGCTCAACGAGCTTTCGCCCCGGGCCCTGCGCCTGTTGTGCGCCTGCCACCACCGCCTGCACCGGCGCGGCCGGCGCCTGGTGCTGTGCGGCGTACCCGGCGATTTGGCCAGCGCGCTACGGGCCTGCGAACCCGCCCTGTGCCTGGTGCCGACCCTCAATGAAATAACCAAGGCCAATGGGTTGTGCGGGGCATGAGTTGAAGCGGTTACCAGATTAGTGTACGTTGCCCTTGTACCGCGAAGCCCCTGCTTCGCCTCACGTAAATTGCTCCCGAGTACCCGACGCGAGGCATGGATACGAGCTTCGCGGTACGAGCCCCTGCTCAACCCGTACACCGATTTGAAAACCGCCCCATTGGGCTGTTCAAAAAGTTGGGCTTGGTGCGGGCGGGCGGAGTTGTAGCGCATCACGGCCTTCGTTGAAAGCATCAGCGCCACTATGCCCGAGCCGGTGCTGATGCTCGCTGCCGACTTGTGCGTAGTGTAAGCCAGCCAGGCGTTTGCGACGACGTTTGGTGGCACCGTGGCTAGGCTGCGCAGCCAGCCCCTGGCCCTGTTGCACGCCGGGGCCTGGGCCGCCTCCCATCGTCCGAACCCCGAAATGCTATCAAATTTTTAGCGAAGAATTGTTTTCGCTAACGGAATTAGTAACTTCGCACCGGCGTTGCGCCCCGCAACCGCCCCACCCCCGGCTACTTATCCGTTATGATTAACACCAACCTCAAGTTCTGGCGCCGCGAAATGGCCCTCACCCAGGCCCAGATTGCCGAGCGCCTCGGCATCAAACGCTCGCTCGTTGGGGCCTACGAAGAAGGCCGCGCCGAGCCGCGCCTTTCCACCCTCGTGAACATGGCCCGCCTCTTCGGCATTAGCCTCGACCAACTGGTGACGACCGACTTCACCAAGAAAAAATACATGAAAGCGGCCTCCTCCATGCGGATGCTGCATACCGCCGCCCTGGCCGACAGTGCCGATGCCGATGCCGGCCCCGACGACCCCGACGGCCCCGAAGACCCCACCCACGGCCCCGCCGCCGTGGGCAAACTCCGCGTACTGGCCCTGACCGTGGACCGCGACCAGAACGAGAACATCGAGTGGGTGGTGCAGAAGGCCGCCGCTGGCTACCTCAACGGCTTCGCCGACCCCGAATACCTCGAAGTGCTGCCCAAATTCCGGCTGCCCATGCTGCCAAGCACCGGCAGCTACCGTGCCTTCGAAATCTCGGGCGACTCGATGCTGCCCATCGCCAGCGGCACCGTGATTGTGGGCCGCTACGCCGACGACTGGGCCAACCTCAAAGACGGTACGCCCTGCGTGGTGGTGAGCAAAACCGAAGGCATCGTGTTCAAGCGCGTCCACAACCGCCTGCGGGCCGGCAACCACTTTTCGTTGCATTCCGACAACCCCACCTACGCGCCCTACGACGTGCGGGCCGACGACGTGCTCGAAATCTGGGAAGCCAAAAGCTTCATCAGCAACACCTTTCCGGCCGCCGACTTGTCGCTCGAACGCGTTGCCAGCCTCGTGCTCGACTTGCAGCAGCAAGTAGCCATCTTGAAACGGGCGTAAGAACGACACTCGTCGGACGAATCGCCCGCAGGGCTTCGTCCGACGAGTACGGATTGAACGGTTCGCGCCAAAACAATCCCCCGTGTAATCCGAACGCGAGTCGTTCTCACTGCACTCGTCGGACGAAGCCCTTCGGGCGATTCGCCCGACCACTGGCTTATCGGCCGCAACCCCGGCGGGGTGTTCGTAGTTTTAGGGCCGCAACTTCAGCGCCCCAAAATTCCATGCTCCAGCACATTCCCGCCGCCGCCCGCCACCACGCCTCGCCCGTGCATTGGCTCAGCAGCCACTTCCTGTTTTCGTTCGCCGATTACCACGACCGGCACAATATGCACTTCGGCCCCTTGCGCGTCTTCAACGACGACCTGATTGCGGCCCGCAACGGCTTCCCGCAGCACCCGCACTCCGAAATGGAAATTGTGACGCTCGTGCTCGACGGCGAAATCACGCACCGCGACACGATGGGCAACCACACCGGCATTCGGGCCGGCGAAGTGCAGCGCATGACCGCCGGCACCGGCCTGGCCCACGCCGAGCTCAACCAGGGCGACGACCCGCTGCACTTGTTTCAGCTCTGGTTTTTGCCCGGCACCCGCGGCCTTGCCCCCAGCTACGAACAAAAAGATTTGGGCTTTCTGAAAGGCCACCGCAACGAGTTGCGGCCCCTCGTGACTGGCCAGCGGGTGCTCGAAGACGTTGTGTTCATGAACTCCAACACCACCCTCTACTGGGCCAACATGGACGAAGGCGGCGAAATCGAGTTCAAAACCTTCCCCCTGCGCCTCACCTTCATTTACGTTAAGGAAGGCGCGGTGCTGGTGAACGGTACCCAACTGGCCAAAAACGACCAGGCCCGCATCTCGCACGAAGACGTGGTGCGCCTCGTCGCCACCGCCGAAACCCAATTGGTGCTGATTGACCTGCCCGCCGAGGAAGCGAATTACTAGTTGAATTTAGGACTTACGCACTCCACCCAACCGCGAAGCGGTGTCATGTTGGTAGTCAAGTGGTTTATGGAAATCCCAAACCGCGAAGCGGTGGCACCTGCCAAGGGCGGGAGGTGTCACCGCTTCGCGGTTTGGGACTGACCTTCATGCCGTTACTGCCAACCTATCACCGCTTCGCGGTTGGCAGGTTTCACCGAGTGCGTAAGTCCTAGAATTGCTTAATTGTTGGATTGCTAAATTGTTGCTCTTGCGCGAGTTTTGGGGTGGTTGGGGATGGATGAAGTTTGCGCGGGCGGGCGGCTTTT
>JANXUO010000383.1 GCA_025356245.1 Hymenobacter sp. | reverse complement strand
ATTCATAAGAATTAGAAACATTTATGAATTCACCACCAAAGGCACTCAGGCCAGACGCGGGGCCAAAATTACTATAGGTCGCTAACTGTCCGTTCTTTGAAATAGCATTCACAGCTATTACGCCCGGTAGGTTTGCAGGGTAGTTTGTGCTGCACCTATCATTGCCCGAACTAAAAACCACAGCGCATCCTTTGCCGTTGCGGCCATAGGTTCTCGCATTTAGTATTGCTTGGTTTATGTCGGGAAACCCGACAAATGGCTGTCCAACGGAGCCTGTGCTGCAGCCAGACCTCGAGTAGCCCCAAGAATTACTGAGTACGTCAGCGAGGGCTATTTCCCAACTCCAATCGATGCCGCTAGCTATTTCAGTTGTCGTAGCTTCGGGACCGCCCAAAACCACGCGACAGTTATGGCTGAAAATATTAACTGAGCAAATATCTGAACACGGCGCAACGCCTGCTATACCTATGTTATTGTGCGCAGCAGCGATGATACCAGCACAAGCCTCACCGTGATACCGATACGACTCAGGTGTATTTGGCAGTCCAGGGTTGGATTGACTGCAAACATCAAGGCCAAGAACAACTCGGCTACGTACAACGCCATTGACAATCTCTTGCAAGTCCTCGTGTGGCTCGACACCTGTATCAATTACAGCAACCTTGATTTTGTTAACACCCTTGCTTATAGCCCAAGCTTCGGGAGCGTTGATGTCCATTCCACTCAAACCACCTGTCTGCCCAGTATTATTAAGGTAGTATTGACTCGCGTACAAAGGGTCATTTTGGGTTGTTGGAACAATTTTTATTAAGAATTCCGGAAAAGACCAATCTACATTGCCGTTGCGATATATAATATCAGCAGCAGAGAAAACAGATGTCGAAGAGCTTAAACCTAGTATATAGCAATTACGATTACCTTGTGAAACAACAAATAATCCATTAACAAGCGCAAGAACAGAAGATACTTGAACTCCCTTTTTTAAACATACAGAAATTTTTCCTGTCGGGACAAGCGGAGATTTGTCGTTTGCCAAGTAGGCGTACCCTGTGGTCCTGTCGATTGTCACGGGTACTTGGATTCCATTAGACCAGAAAAAGTTGGCTGTTTGACCTTGTGCCGAATTTGCAAAAATGACGTAGCAAACGCTTACCAACAGGAGGGTGAGTAACTTTTTCATGGGTAAAAGATTAATTTGTTACTGCAAAGCAGAATTGTTTTGCAATGCCAAATATACTCCATTATTCGTCAAGTCGCTTAGTGGGCCATTCCATTCGCATTAACATTTTTTAATTTTATTATTATTTGGGTCAGTTTATTTTTTAGTCTAATATTTATGTTTTTTATATATTTATATTGCTTCAATTTTTGATTATCTGTTGCTTAAATCCCGGTAGCAATGCAAATGCTATTGTTTAGGCGCAAAAAATAAACACGCCGCTTCCACCTAACATATAAATTAAAATATGTGTTAGGTGGAAGCGGCGTGTTAAATACATAGATTTACTCGTTATTCCAGCGTCAGCTTGCGGGTGTTCACGCCGGTATCAGTGGTGAGGCGCACGGTATAGAGGCCAGCAGACTGCTGGCTCAAATTCAAATCTAACTGCTGGTTTCCGGCTGAAAGCATTTGAGCAGGGCGGGTCAGCACCACGCGGCCCAAGCCGTCAAGTACATCCACGCGCACTATTTCGGAGCGGGTAAGGGTCATCTCAACTGCGCAACGGCCAACAGTCGGATTGGGGGCCACAACGAAAGTTGGGCCAGTGTGAATGTTACGGGTAGCCGTGGGGCGCAACAGCGTGAGGCTTTCGCCCTGATACACTTCCTTGGTCACAATATCCTGCACAAATACCACCACTTGCAGGCTGTCGAAATGCTCGACCGCTTGAGCAGTGGGCAGTGTCGAAACATCGAACGAACGGCTTAGGGTAAAATTCTGTCCGGATGTCATTGCCGGAAGCGGGGTACCGTTCTGATTGGGCAGCATTTGTTTGGCCACGTCGTAGAAACGGGTTTCACCGTTGGTACGGGCGTTCAAACGTACTTCGCGCTCGGTGATGACCATGTGAGCCACCAAGCGCCCAGCGGGCGCATCAAAAAACGGCTTGATGGTAGCTGTTGCCGCTACGTTACGCCCACCGGTTAGCGAGTAACTCCCCTGGATGCGGGCAAGTGCTGGCTGGCTGTGAAATTGGTTCAGGACAGCTGCCGTATATGACTGAGAGTTTCCGTTCCAGCCGCCATCCAAAATCATGTACGGAATGCCGGGGCCCCCGTAATAGGAAAAACGAGCGCGGCCTGCCGCAATGTAATAGGGGTCGTTTCCGGGTGCTGGAAAATTCTGCTGGTATTTGATTTCGACGAACTTGCCACGGTTTGCTGGCTGCGTGTTGATGGCGCGAGTGTTGATATTGCCAAGGCGGCAATACGGATTACAGGTGCTGCTGGTAAAATCTTCCTGCACCACCTTGCGGCGCATGGTCGAATCGGCCACCAGTATATTGGTGCGTAGCGTGTCGTTGGACGGGTCAATATCAGCTTGCCCATTGGGCAAGGCGAGCCACATTTTGAGCGAATAATAGCCGCTAGTAGTAGGCTGCCAGGGTGTGGGATGCGAGAAAACGCCGTTGGCCAAACTATTAATCCCCGCTCCGGTGATGGTGCCCGTTACGGCAGGGCCGTTGTTTATTTTGTAGCCTACCTGATAACTTGAAATTGTTTGAGAGCCCAAATTTTGCAACCGGCCTGTAATCGGTATGGGGCTTTGACGTATGGCCACTGCTGGCGTGTTTATTGCACGCAACGCCAAGTCATAAGCCGGGCGTAGCCCCGGAATGAAAGCGTAGTAGCTGTTGTCGGCAGGGGTGTCGTCGTCGCTGTCGCCAGTAGTGGTGTCCACGTTAGGCGAAGCCACCAGTTGCTCGGCAGTGTTGGCATTAATTTGTACGCCCAAAGTCAGCGTCAGCAACGGGGTATTGGCGTTGTAGCCGGTACGTTGGTCAACCAGGTAGATTTTGTTGGTGGTTTCTTCTAGCACAATAGCCCAGTAAGTGTAGGCTACATTGGCATTGCCCGGTTCGCTGTAGCTGTTGAATTGCACCCAATGCTGCCGATTAGGGGCCGTACCAAAAGTTTTGGTAACGATGTAGTCGCCAGCCTTGGCACCCAGCCCCCAGATGCATACCGATTTGTTCGGCACCTGGGCCGAAGGCAGGCGGGTATTTACGGCGGCAGGTGGCGTTACGGCCAAGGTATCAAAGGTGAGTACGCCACTGGTGGCCACCTTGAAGTGCGTCATGGGCTGCCCGTTGAACCGAAACGGGATTGGTAAAGCCTGCACGTCTGTCCACTGCGGCACGGTAAGCATGGCATTCTGCCCGAATAAAATCTGTGTCCACCCAGCTTGGTTGGGCTGCTCACTGTTGATGTTGAGGCCACCGGGGTTTCGGCCCGCGTTCAAAAACTCGGTGTAGTAGTACTGGGCTTGGGCCGCCTGTTGAGTGCAGACGACCAAGCCCACGAGGAGAAGCAGTTTTTTCATGAAACTAGAGGGTTTGTAGGAAGTAAAATGACGACCCGGACTACTACACGGCCATACGGGTGTGCCCGTGCTGCTCGCAAATCGGGTCTTAAAAGTAATGCATTATTTTCAAAATAAAGGAGCGACCGTAAAATATTTGGCGACGATGTACTTTTGTGAAACCGGCTTCTGGTGTTTTTCTGACAAACACAGCATTTCAACTTCGTTTTTCAACTTTCTTTTCCGATGAAAAAAACCTTACTCCTGGTCGTTTTCAGCTTGGCCGGTACGGCCCAGGCTGGCCAATTACAGGGTGTCGTCCTGCGGGGCGCACCCACCGTTACGATATTAGGCGGCTACCAGCAAGCCGCGCCCCTGCAGTTCGACCTGCGCGTGACCAACAACAGCGGCCGTACCCTGCGGCTGGGCTTGGAGCGCCAAGTGCGCACGGCCCCCGCCGGCTCCGAAAACAACTTCTGCTTCGGCGTCAACTGCTACCCGCCCACCGTCACGACTTCGCCCGCCGCCTCCGATGTGCGCCTCGCCAACGGCACCTTCGACGAGAGCGGCGTGCTCGATTACACGCCCAACGGCGTGCCCGGCATCGCCGTCATCCGCTACGCCGTGTTCGAGCGCGGCACCCAGGACAGCACTTACATCACCGTACGTTTCGATGCCTCGCGCCCCCTGGCCGCCGTGGCCAGCCGCAGCACCGAAAGCATTCTGGCCCAGCCTTTTCCGAACCCGGCCGCGGCTAATAGCAGCACCGCCCTCGCCTACGCTCTGCCCGTGGGCAGCCCCGCCGGCCGCCTAGCCTTGGTGAGCTTGGCCACCGGTGCCTGCCTGCGCGAAATCCCTCTGCTAAGCGCCGCCGACATTCAGAGCGGCCTCCACTTCGGTAGCGTCGGGGCTCAAGCCGGCATCGCTGCCGGGGGCGGTGGTTGCGTCCGGCAGCCCGGTCTCGTCGTCGATGCCGCCAATTACCGCCTCGGCCCCAATGCCGAAACCAGCGTCGTCGTCGCCACCGAAGGGCTCGTCGCGGGCCTCTATTCGTGCCTCTTCCTCGACGCTCGCGGTCAGCTGCTGGCGGCCCGCCGCTTGCAGGTGCAATAGTGCCAGCAAGCCCTCGGGCGTGGCCTGGGCCAGCTGGGCCTCGTCGCGCTTATAAAAGTCTTTGTGCACGTTCACGACCGGCTCCCCTGGGGCCGGTCGTTGCCGTATATAGGCCCCGTCTTCACGCATGAGGTAGCTGTTTTGATTTTCCAGCAAGTTCAGCATCAGTATATTGATGGCCTCTCGTTTGAGCTGCGGATTAACAATCAGGAACAGCGCCTCGATGCGCCGGTCGAAGCTCCGCACCATCACGTCGGCCGAGCCCGCGTAGAGCCGCGCCTCGCCGTTGTGGTGGAAGTAGTAGAGCCGGGCGTGCTCCAGGTACTCGCCCACGATGCTGCGCACTTCGATGTTTTCGCTCAGGCTCGGCCGCCCCGGCCGCAGGCAGCAAATGCCGCGCACCACAAACCGAATGGGCACCCCGGCCTTGCTGGCTTTGTAAAATTCGTCAATCAACTCCTTGTCTTCCAGCGAGTTCATCTTCATCACGATGCCGCTGGGCAGGCCCTTCTTGGCGTTCTTCACCTCCTCGCGCACCAAGTGGATAAGCTGGTGCCGCATGTCCTTGGGTGCCGTGATAAGGTATTCGTAGTCGTCGGGCTGCGAGTGCCCAGTGATGACGTTGAAGAACTCCGACACGTCGTGCCCGTAGGTGTCGTTGGTCGTGAGCAGGCTCAGGTCGGTGTAGAGGCGCGAGGTTTGCTCGTTGTAGTTGCCCGAGCCGATGTGGACGTAGCGCGTCACCTTCTCCCCTTCTTTGCGGATAATCATCAGCAACTTGGTGTGCGTCTTGTACTTACTGACGCCGTAAATCACGAAGCAGCCCGCTTTTTCGAGCCGCGCGCCCTCCCGGATGTTCTTCTCCTCGTCAAAGCGGGCCTTCACCTCAAACAGCACCGACACGTGCTTGCCGTTTTCGGCCGCCTTCAGCAGCGCCGCGCTCACCCGCGACTCGTCGGCGAGCCGGTAGATGGTTTGCTTGATGCCCAGCACGTGCGGGTCTTCGGCCGCCTGCTCCAGCAGGCGCACCACGGGCTCGATGCTGTTGTAGGGGTGGTGCAGCAGCACGTCGTGGCTTTTGAGGTAGTCGAAGAGGTTGTCCTCGGCGCCTTCGGGCAGGCTCAGGGGCTGCACCGGCGCGGGCAGCTTGGCCCCCTTGCCCCGGAAGTTGGGGTGGCGCACAATCTGCCACAAGCCCTTGAAGTCGATTAAGGAGCTGATGACGAAGATGTTGTTGTTGTCGATGTTCCAGCGTTCGCGCAGCACCGTCATCAGCAGCGGGGCGGCGTTGGGCTCTACTTCCACGCGCACCACCCGGCCCCGCTTGCGGGTTTTGAGGCCCACCTGAATTTCCTTGATGAAGTCGTTGTCGATGTCGTCCGACTCCTCCAGGGTGTAGTCGCCGTTGCGGGTAATGCGCAGCAGCGTGGCCGAGATAATGTCCACGTTGCGAAAGAGTTTGGGCAGAAACTCGCGCACAATCTCCTCCATTGGCACAAACATCACCTTGTCCTTGCGGGTCAGCTCAAAAAAGCGGCTCAGGTTCTGGGGCAGCTGCACGAAGGTGAGGCGCTCCTGCCCTTTTTCGGGGTCCGAATCGGCGCTGGTGAAGCCCGTGCCGCTGTTGTTGCCAATGCGCGACACCACCCCGAAGAGCAGGGTCTGGTTCATCATCAGCGGGAAGCCGTGGTAGGCGTCGTACACCATCGGCGTGAGCAGCGGGAACACCGTATTTTTGAAGAAGCCGTCGGCTTTCTTCATTTCCAGCTCGGTTAAGTCGGCCATTTTCAGCACACTAAAGCCGTTTTTCTCAAACTGAGGCTTCAACTCGCTCAGGTAAGTCAGGCTTTGGTCGTTGACGAAACGGTGGGCGAAGTCGAGCAGCTTGCGCCGGAACGGCAGCTCGCGCAAGCCCGAATAATCGACCCGCTCCTTGCCATAATCCAGGTAATTATACAGCGAACCGACGCGAATCATGAAAAACTCGTCCAGGTTAGAACTGGTGATGGCCAGAAACTTGAGCTTGTCGAACAGGCTCCGGGTCGGGTCCTGGGCCTGGTCGAGCACGCGGTAGTTGAAGCGCAGCCACGACAAGTCGCGGCTGATGTACTTGGACTTGCGGATGAGGTCGGCGGATTTGAAAAGCTTCATCGCAGATTGTAACGGATTTAACGGATGGAACGGATACGCCCGCAGGCGGGCTGGGTACGCTGGGAGAAGTTGATTATTTGGTTGTTAGCTGTTAGCTAAACGCCAAGTGCTGTTGGCTGACAGCTAGTGGCTGGCGGCTGTTGAAAGCCGGCGGCGGGTCGGCCTTATTCGTCGGCAAATACGTCGGCCCATTCCAGTTGTAGCGCGGGCAGGGTGTGGCTGGGCAGCAGGCCGGGCGCGTCGTATTCCTGCACGAGCTGGTACTCGCCCGCTTCGGTTAGGGTAAACGCCTGCACCACTTGCTCTTTGGGAAACACCAGCCAGTACTCGCGCACCCCGTTTTCGGCGTACAGCTCGTACTTGGTGGCCGTGTCGAGGCGGGCCGTGCGCGGCGACACGATTTCGATTATCCAGTCGGGTGCCCCGAGGCAGCCGCGGTCGTCGAGCTTGGCCGGGTCGCAGACCACGCACAGGTCGGGCTGCACCACGGTGCTGATGTCGGCATCGCCGTTCGGGCCGCCGCGCACCAGCCGCACGTCGAAGGGCGCGGCGTACACCTGGCAAGGCTTGTGCTTGAGGAAGGAATGAATTTCGGCGTGGAGGTTACCGGAAATACGCTGGTGGGCCCGCACCGGTCCGGCCATCTTCCGCAGGATTTTGCCGCGTATCAGCTCCACCGCTTCGCCGAACTGCCAGCGCAGATAGTCGGCGTAGGTGTAGCGGGCGCTGGGGTCGAGCTGCGCAAAATCGGTGACGACGGGGGCAACAGTGGGGGTCATGCGGCTAAGATACGGCTCCGGGCCAGGTGCGGGCAGCGGCTTGCCGGGCCACGGGCCGGGGGCACCCCCAAAAAAGTGGCCCACCGCCGAAAACGACACGGTTTGGCGCACCACCCCGGCACCTTTGCGCCTCACCTACCTCATTTGCCCCGCCCCCATGCCCGACGACCTCACCCCCACCGCCCTGCCGGAAGATTGGACGGCCCACGCCTTGTTCGTGCCCGCCCCCGACCCCGCGCTGCTGGAACTGCTGGCCAGTTTCTGCCCCCTGCTCGACGACCCCAACAACCTACGCCTAACGCTGAGTGACCTGCATTCGGTGATGCGTCCGGCCACCGCCCTGGTCCTGG
>JANXUO010000368.1 GCA_025356245.1 Hymenobacter sp. | reverse complement strand
CATCGGCTACGAAGTAGCGTTGGGGCAGCAGCAGGGGCGGGGCATCGGGCATGGGGCCGGCCTCCACCAACTGCCGGTCGGTGCGGTCGAAAGAAACGGCGCCGGCGTAGCGGGCGCTGGGCGAGTAAAAATCGCGCTGCGCCGACACCCCCGTGCGCTGGTATAAATACTGGTTGAGGTAGCGGGCCTGGGCCTGCACAAAGTGCCGAAACGGCACCGTGTAGCTGCCCTCGTAGGCCCAGGACTGCGCGCCCGGCTGGTCGAAGGTGCGCCCGTAATCGTAGGTGTTCGAGAGCTGGTGCCCCTGCCCCAGGAAGTTGTCGTCGCCGAACGACACTTGGCCCGAGGTAGCCGTGCGGGCCTCCAGCCCGGCCGAAATGCTGAACACGTCCACCGTGCGCACATCGATGTCCACGCTGTCGGACGTGGCGGTGCGCTCGTTTACCAATACGCGGGCGTCCAGAATTTCGGGGGTTTGGCGCAGCAGGCGCTCGCTCTCGGCCAGGGCCTGGGGCTCGAGCACACTGCCCACCCGAAACAGCAGCACCTGCCGGATGCGCCGCCGCACGGTTTTGATATGCAGCGCGTTGCCGCCCATCGCCACAAAGCCGTGGGGCTGCCGCAGGGTGTCGGTGAGGCTGTAGCCGAAGGCATCGAGGGTGCTGATGGTAATACGCCGCACCACCTTGAACACGTGCCGGTCGAACTGCCGGTCGAGCAGCGCCGCGTCGAGCCCGGCCTGCTCCTGGGCCGCTTCCCGAAACGTGAAGAGCGCCGAAGCGGCCCGCCCGGCAATGGTTTTGCGCCGCGTGAACGCCTTGAGCTTGAGCATGGCCCGTTGCTCGTCGAAGCGCTGCCGCAGCGAGTCGGGCTGCCCGGCCCGCAGCGCCGCCTCAACCGCGCCCCGCAGCGAGTCGGGCGGCACGGCCGTGCGCACGTCAAAGGCCTGCCCGGCGGCGGGGCCGGCGAGGAGGAATGCAAACAAGGCGCAAAGAAAGCAGCGGAGCAGCATGGGCGGGTAGAGTGCAAAGAAACGCGGCCGGCCGGCAGCAAGGCCAAAAAGCGGCGACAAAATTCCGCCAAGCAGTAAGGTTATTTTTTCTTTGGATATGCCGCAGCAGCTGCTTACCTTTCCGCCGTCTTGCGCGAGACGACACCGTTTTTACTGTTTTTTTCCAACCTCCAACCGCTTACTTTCATGAACCACTCCTACCTGGGAAAGGCCCTGGCCTTCTCTCTCTCTCTCTCTGCGCTAGTTTTAGCGTGATGGGACAGACCCGCATCCCAAGTGTGCTGCCCCGCACCGACGAACACGCCGCCGCTCCTGCTTCGCCTGTCAGCGCAACGGCCCATACCGGCACCGATGTCATCGCCTACGAACGGCCCGGCGACCCACAGAACGGTCAGACGATGCAGCTCATGACCTGGGAAGACGGCAACGACGTGTACCTGTCCTGGGACTTTTTCGACAATACGCTCGGCCTCAATGTCGTCAACACACGGGTAGTGCCAAACGCGCAAGGTTCTACCAGTTTCTCCACCACACCCAACAGCGTACCAGGCCAGACACCCGACCCAGATGTGGTGCTGGCCTACGCCAGAGACCCCGCGACAGGACGCACAGAGTTGTATGCTAATCTGGTGTATATCAGCAGCGACCAGACTACTTATGAAGTCCTGCGCTGGGATGCTACCAACCGGACATTTGCCTCAGTGTCCACTACAAGATTGGGCAATAGGGATTACAAGCATTCATACCCCAACATTGATGCCAACAGCCAGGGGCTGGTGGCCGTCACGTGGCAGCAAACCGTGACCGACCAAGTGACGGTGACGGTGGTTTCGACCAGTAATTATTTTCCGTCCTACACCACTGTGCCGCCCATTACCGTAACTTTTGGGCGCAGTGTGGTGGCTGCTGGCGATATCCTGGGCAATTTTCGGAACTGCTACAACGACCAGTTCAGCGGCACTACGGGCATTTATGTCATCAACCCGCCCAAGGGTTTGCTTGAGCAAACCCTGCGACCCGATGTGGCCATTTCGGAAGGCGACGAAAGCGAAGCCATCGTTTCGTCGGTATTTTTGCGGCACTACGTGGACGGTGCCGAGCTATTTAGCATTGTCAATAAGCTAACTGTGGTGCAAACGCAGTTCGACCAATGCACTGCTGGTGGTGGCGAACCCGGCAGCCCCAACGGCAACGTGACGGCGCTGCGCGTGAGCGACCAGCACGAGTGGTTCTTTAGCGAAGGCAATACGTTGGGTACGCCGCGCATTGCCGCTACTGGCTTGGGGCGTAACTTCTCGAACCGGGGCACTGACGTGGAAGTAGCCATCGACCGCACCGTGCCGCAGTGTGGCCCTACGCAGTACGCTATTCTGAATTACGGCAAATCGCGGGGCGTATTCCGCGACACCTACACCCTGGTAAGCCCGCTGGGTAGCACCCCCGATGCACCTAATTTCGTGCGTTCGGTCGAGCCCGCCATCAGCTACTCGGTAGTGATACCCAACCGTAACATCAACCAGGTAAATGCTACCTACCTCATCACCTGGACCGGTGCCACGCCCGACGAAGCACAAATTAACTACGACAAAGGCGTTGGCGACGATGTGTGGGCCGTAACGCTGGCCGAGGGCGAGCATCGCGGTAATCAAACATCGGGACCAATGGCCCAGCCCCTCGGCTATAACCGGGTAAATCTGCAAGGGGAAGGCGACCAGAATATTTCCAGCGTGGCCGGGCGTTTCCTGCAAGGCAACCTGATAGGCAAGTCGTCAAGCATGACCGAGGAGGAGTTGGTGAAGCTGTTGAGTCAGGTGCCGGCCGCCAGTCCCAATGTGCATTTGTTTGCTGACCGTGCCAAGCAGCAAATCAGCTACCGGCGCAGTGGCGACTTCGCCGGCGTAGGCACCCCTTACAGGCCCGCGCCGGCCACGGGCTTGCTCCAGGCGTACCCCAACCCGGCCGAAGGCACCGTGACGGTGAACCTGCAACTGCACCCCGGCGAGCAGGTCCGCAGCCTGACCGTGGTGGACGTGTTGGGCCGCCCCGTAGCTACCCTTGCCTTGCCCATCAGCCCAACCGCAGCCGTGCAATGGAAGCCCGCCTCTGTCCTCCCCGCTGGGGTGTACACGGTGCGCGCCGTTACGAGCGAGCGCACGGCCAGTACGCGGGTAGTGCGCAAATAAACCAGTGAAACAGCCCGGCGGTAGTAAAGCCGCTGCCGGGCTGTTTTTCACCAAATCAAATAGCGGGATTATGAAAAATCAACTCTTTACGAAGTTCGCCCGCCTTGCCGTAGTCGGCATTGGCTGGGTATTGGCTGTGGTATGCGGCTTTCCAAGAAATACATACGGGCAGGTAGCGCAATACGTGTTTTCACAGGCACAAAGTGCTTATGTTCCTATTACGGGGGGTGTCGTTCTTGATTTGGCTACAGCCAATACACCACCTGGCCCCTTCTCCATTTACGGCAAAATATATACGCTTCCAGCGCAGACTATTCCCTTTCCATTTGTGCTAAACGGCAATGCTTATTCGCAAGCCTTTGTTAGCAGCAGTGGGTACTTGACCTTTGGCGGAGAGCGACCTCATACTTACCTTGAATCCATTCCGGGGGCTTCAGGTGTTGGCTACAATGTATTCACGTTGCTCTCCGAACCGATAGGCACCGGGTACGAAGTTGGCTTGGCTCCATTTGGCAGTCGAATCTGGGCTAATACAAACCCATCTGTCGCAGCGATGGGGGAAATTCGTTACCAAACATTGGGGACTGCCCCGAACCGTGTGTTTGTGCTGCAATGGAGCCGGATGAAAGTTTTTAGCAGTGCGAGTGGATTGCTTAATTTTCAAATTCGCCTTGCCGAAACCAGTAATGTTGTCGAATTTGCCTACGGGGCCTGTCAGTCAGACCGTGCTGCCTCCGTACAGGTGGGAATGCGCGGTTCAACATTGACGGACTTTGCAACCCGCACCGGCACCTGGGCGGCCAGTGCGCCCGGCGCAGCCAACACCGATGCCCTCCCCATTGGCCCCGGTGCGGCCCCGGTTAGTGGGTTGGTGTACACCTTTACGCCGCCCGCGCCGCTGCCCTGTGCGGTGCCGTTCAGCCTGAGCGCTGCCCCTTCGGGCACCCAGGCCCGCCTGAGCTGGCGGGCGCTGGCCCCCAGCGCGGGGCCTTACCAGGTGGTGTGGGGGCCGGCGGGCTTCAACCCGGCCGGTGGTGGGTTGGGCACCCAAACCGTGCCCGGTATGGCCGCTACCATCACCGGCCTCAGCCCCGCTACCAGCTACGATTACTACGTGACCCAGCTTTGCGGCGGCACGGCGGGCAACTCGCCGGCCAGCAACCCGCCGGGGCGCTTCCGCACCAGCGCCGTCCTCAACGACGAACCCTTCGATGCCATTGCCCTGCCCACCACGGCCACCTGCCAGCCCCTAAGCGGCACCACGGCCGGGGCCACGCCCACGGCCGGCAACGGCTACGACCCGTTGCAGCCCTGCAACACGGGCATCGGCCCGGCCACCAACGACGTGTGGTACACCGTCACGACGGCCGCCAGTGGCCCGGCCAGCGTGGCCTTGCAACTGACCGTGACCGGTCCAATTGTCCGGTCGGGGGCGCAAACCGTGCGGGTGTACCGCTCGGCGGGCGGGGCGGCGGGGCCGTTCACGCTGCTTTACTGCGTCAATCAGCCCAGCAGCGGTGCCGGTATTCCGCCCTTCGTGGTGGCCCCACTGCTGCCCACTACCACCTACTACGTGCGGGTGGCTAACAACTCGTACCTGGCCACAACGGAAGGGCCGTTCACCATCTGCTCGACGGTGCCGCCCGGCTGCGGCGACCCCACCAACCCCCGGACAGCCGCCGCTACGGGTACCTCTACCTCCACCGTGCTCACATTTACGCCGGGGGGCGGGGCCATCAACTACACCATCGTGCTGACCCCGCCCGGTGGCCCGCCCCAAACGGTTTCGCCCGCGCCAACTGCCTCGCCGGTTACCCTCACGGGCCTGCTGCCGGCCACCGTTTACGCGGGCACCATTCAGGCCAATTGCGCCGGGGGTAGCACCAGTGCCGCCGTGCCCTTCGTGGCCGCCACGTACCCTGCCAACGACGAGGCAACGGCCGCCGTGCCCTTGCCGGTAGGGGCCACGTGTGCGCCCACCGCCGGCAACTCCACCAATGCCACGGGTTCGTCGGGGCGCGTGGGCTTCAACAACGGCTACCCCGGCACGGGCTGCGGTACTTCCTTTCCCGGCGATGTGTGGTACACGTTCAGCACCCCCGCCACCGGTGCCGCCAGCCAGGCCGTGCGGATTGTGGTAACCGGCCGCGCCGGGCAGGTGCGGGTGTTCCTGCGCACGGGTACAACCTATACCCAGGTAGGCTGCACGTCTGGTTCGGCTACCACCCCGGCCCCGCCGCTCGACCTCACGCAATTGCAACCCGCCACCACGTACTACGTGCTGGTAGGTAACTTCGACAGCTCGGCCCCGCCCCAGCTCGGCCCCTTCACCATCTGCGTCACCGACCCGCCCGCCTGCGGCGGACCGCAGGGCGTGGCCGTCAGCAGCATCACCGCCACGGCGGCCAACCTCACCTTTATTGCCGGCAGCCCCGCCCCGGCGGGCACGGTGTATACTGTTACGCTCGCGGCGCAGGGCGGCACGCCAGCCATCATCACCAACTCCGGTAGCACGGGTGCCATCCCGCTGACGGGGCTGGTGCCGGGCACGTACTACACGGCCACGCTGCAAGCCAACTGCGGCGCGGCGGCGGGCCTGAGCGTGCCCACCACGGTGCGCTTTCGCACCCTGGGGCCGTCGGCCAACAACCTCTGCGCCAACGCCGTGCTCCTCGACTGTACCAACAACCGCGCTGCCGCCGTACTGGCCGGGGCCACGGCCGCCGGCAACCCCACCGCTACCTGCAATGGTATTCTGCCGCTCGGCCCTGGCCTGTGGTACCGCCTGGTGGGAACCGGCGACGAGGTGACGGTGGATTTCTGCGCTGGCTTTCCGCAAGACCCCGACGCGCAGCTTCTC
>JANXUO010000331.1 GCA_025356245.1 Hymenobacter sp. | reverse complement strand
GCTGCCACCACGATGATGCAATGTCCGTCACCTTGGCACCCCGCGCCCGCATGGCCGTAAAGGCTTCGTGGCCCGGCGTGTCGAGGAACGTAATGGCCGAGCCCGACTTGGTGCGCACTTCGTAAGCGCCAATGTGCTGCGTGATGCCGCCGGCCTCGCCCTTGGCCACACTCGCGTCGCGGATGTAGTCGAGCAGCGAGGTTTTGCCGTGGTCAACGTGGCCCATGATGGTGACGATGGGCGCGCGGGGCCGCAGGTCTTCCTCGTTGTCGCCGGCGTCGATGCTGATTTCCTCTTCCTCTTTGGACAGGAACTCCACGTCGAAGCCGAATTCGTCGGCAATCACCGTAATAGCTTCGGCGTCAAGGCGCTGGTTAATGGAGACGAACATCCCCATGCCCAGGCACACTTTGATAACCTCGTTCACGTTCACGTCCATCAGCGAAGCCAAATCGTTGGCCGAGATGAATTCGGTGAGCTTGAGAATCTTGGCATCCAGCTCGTTTTGGGCGCGCAGGGCTTCGCGGTCTTCGGCGGCCATGCTGCGCTTGTCGCGGCGGTACTTGGCGCGGTTGGCCGTAGCGCCGCCGCCCTTGTTGCCGCCGAGCTTGGCCAGCGTCTGCCGAATCTGCTCCTGAATCTGCTTCTCCGCCTGTTCGGGCGTGAGGGGCGTGGTGGCCGGGGGCCTGTTTTGGTTCTGGTTGGGTCCGCCGGGGCGGTTACCACCAGGGCCAGGGCGGTTGGCGCCTGGGCCGCCGGGCCGGTTGCCTTGGTAGCCGCCGCCGGCACCGGGCGCGCCCGCCGGGCGGTTGCCCTGGTAGCCGCCGCCTGTGCCGGGCGTGGTGCTGCCGGGAGGGCCAGGCAGGCGGGTGCGCTTTTTCTGACCAGGCCCGGCGGGCAAGCCGCGCTTGCTTACATCCGATGACGCAATGGGCCGTGGCCCGCGTCCACCGGGGCCGCGCCGGTCGTTGCTGGTAGCCGAAAGGTCAATTTTGCCCAGTACCGTCAAGCCCTTGAGCTGGTCGGCCTTAGCAGTAATAGTCCCCGTTTCAGCAGCAGGAGCTTCCGGTGCATCCGGGGTTGCCGCCGCTGGTGTTGCCACCGGTGTAGCCGAGGCAATGGGGGCAGGCGCTACCGTAGCAGCAGGTGCCGTCGGGGCTACCGTAGTCGGGGTTGCTGGGGCTGCCACCGGTACTTTACTCGGCTCAACAGCAGGAGCTGCCGGAGCAGATGCAACGGGTACTGCCGCTACCGGGGCCGCTGGCACGGGGGCCGTAGCTGGCGCAGGGGCAGCTTCCTGAACAGGAGTTGCAGGAGCAGCAGCCACGGGCTTCGTCGCCGGAGCTTCGGGCGCAACTGCGGCTGGTGCGGCCGGGGTTATTGGCTTGGGTCGCACTACACGGCCTTTGCTATCTAATTCAATCTTGCCTAGTACTTTAAGCCCGGGTGCTGCCGTTGCTTCGGGGGCTGTTGCTGTAGTAGCCAGCGTGGCTGGGGCTACTGGTACAACCGGCGTAGCTGCTACCGGGGCTGCCACTACCGGCGCGGGAGCTGGTGCAGGAGCCGGGGTAGGCTGCGTAACAGTCGGTGCCGGAGCTTTTGGTACAGCTACGGCCGGAACAGGAGCTACGGCCGGAGCGGGAACGGGCCGTGCCGGCATGGCCGGCCGGCCGGCCGGAGCCGCTGCCTTGGGCGACGCCGCCAACTCGCGCTCGCGGGTAGCCTGAATGACTTTTTGGGCCTCCTGGCGGTCGTGCGCCGAGGAGGCAAACTCTTTTTCCAACAAGCCAACCTGCTCAACTGTGAGTTTCGTAGTCGCCTTGTTTTCTACTTGTATGCCTTTTTTGGCCAGGGCTTCCACCACCCTGTCCATTCCAACGTTCAGGTCTTTGGCCGCCTGTTGTAGCCGTTTCGGGGTTGCTTCCGCCATTCTAATAAGTAAAGCGTAACGATACGCTGCTAGGTACAAAGGTATTACATTAAATCTTGCCAGCGGGTGTTAAATCAGGCCCGCTGGCCTGATTTAACTACCCTTGCCGGGCGCAGCGCCCGGCCCTCATAGTGCCGGTGCGGCGGGGGAGATTGCACCCGCTTCTTCGGTTTCGTCGGTCGTTTCGGAGGTTTCGGCGGCCGTTTCCGGGGCTGCCTCAGCCGTTGTTTCGCCCTGTTCGGCATCGGCGGCCTTGGTGGCGGCCATGCGGGTTTTGGCGGCTTCGAGGGTGCTGTCGTCGAGGTCTTCGTCGTCGGCAAATTCCTGACGGATAATGCGGTACACATCGTCCACCATTTCTTCTTCCAATTCCGTGCGGCGCACAATGTCGTCCTTTTTCACGGCCAGCACAGCACGGCCGGTGTCGAGGCCAATCTTCTTCAATTCAGCCAACACCCAAGGCTCAATTTCGTCCTGGAACTCGTCGAGCGAGATGTCTTCCTCGTAATCAATAGCTTCGCGGAACACGTCGATTTCCATGCCCACTAAGCGGCTGGCCAGCTTGATGTTGGCACCGCCCCGGCCAATAGCAAGGCTCACCTGGTCGGGTTTCATGAATACCGACACGCGGCCGTTTTCCTGGTTGATTTTCATCGAGCCCACCTTGGCCGGGGCCAGGGCGCGGGCAATATAAAGCTCCAGATTGTCAGTGTAGTTGATGATGTCGATATTCTCGTTTTCCAGCTCGCGCACCACGGGGTGGATGCGGCTGCCCTTCATGCCCACGCAAGCACCCACGGGGTCGATGCGCTCGTCGTAGCTCTCGACGGCCACTTTGGCGCGTTCGCCGGGCTCGCGCACCACGTTTTTGATGACGATGAGGCCGTCGTAAATCTCGGGTACTTCCAACTCAAACAGGCGCTCCAAAAAGGCCGGCGCGGCGCGGGAAAGGATGATTTTCGGTGTGCCATTAATCACCTCAACCCGATGAACCACAGCGCGTACGCTGTCGCCCTTGCGGAACCGGTCTTTGGGGATTTGCTCGCCCTTGGGCATCACAAGCTCGTTGTCGTCTTTGTCCATGATGAGGGCCTCGCGGCTCCACACCTGGTACACTTCGCCGGTTACGATTTCGCCTACCTGGTCTTTGTACTTCTGGTAAAGGTTGTCGCGCTCCAAATCCTTCACCCGTTGGATGAGCGTCTGACGGGCCAGCAACACGGCGCGGCGGCCGAAGTCTTCGAGCTTCACCGATTCGGCCACCGACTCGCCAATCTCGAAATCGGGCTCAATCTTCTGAGCATCAGTGAGCATGATTTTGTCGTGGTCCCAGATATCCTCCGAGTCGTCGTCCACAATCTCGCGGTTACGCCATATTTCGAGGTCGCCGTTGTCGGGGTTAATGATGACGTCGAAGTTGGCGTCCTCGTCGTACTTCTTGCGAATCATCGTCCGAAACACCTCGTCCAGAATGGACATCATCGTGGGCCGGTCGATGTTTTTGCTCTTGGCAAACTCGCCGAAAGATTCAATGAGTTCTTGGCTGTTCATTGGGAATTGGCTGTTAGCTATTAGCTGATGGCTATTAGCTCTCTGAGAATGAATTCTAACATCGCTAACAGCTAGCAGCTATTAGCTAAATGGTTCACTTAAACGAGATAACAACCTTGGCCTCCTTAATGTCCCCAAACGCGAGGGTGACGGGTGGCAGGGTGGTTTTCTTGGTTTTTACTTTGATGACTTCCTCCACCTCAAGCCCTTCGGGAGTAGCGGCGAGGAGAGTGGCTTCTTTTTCTGTGCCGTCGGCTAGCTTCAAGGCCAAGGTGCGGCCCACGTGGCGCGGGAACTGGCGGGGGTCGGTCAGGGGCTGGTCGGCGCCGGGGCTGCCCACTTCGAGCGAGTACTGGGCGTCTTCGCCGTAGGTTTCTTCGAGGCGGCGGTTGAGGCGGCGGCTTACCTTGGCGCACTCGTTGATGCCGAGGCCGTTGGGGCCGTCGAGGGTGGCCGTGATTTTGGGCTGCACGGAGTCCGACACGGCAAGTTCGACGATGAAGAGGTCGAATTCGCCGATGGCTTCGAGCAGCATTTGGTGAACTAGCTGACGGTCGTAAGCGGCCATGTGCAACGGTTTGGAGCGAACAAAAAAAGAGGGGACTGCGCGTCCCCTCTTTTAAGCAAAGATTGAATACCAACTTTTCGTGGGGCAAAGATACGAAAGTTGTGGGGAATTTGTAAGCAACTAGTCAACACGTCGGGAATCGGCGACTTCGGTCAGCTGATAAAGCACGGGTTTACTGGGGCTGGCATCTAATTCAAGGCTGGTTATCTGAATGTTGAGCAAGTACAGGCCATCGGTCACGGTGTCGGGTACAAAAATAAGCTCGGTGATGGTGGCGCCGCAGCGGGGCTGTTCGGGGTAGCGCCAAAAGGCGTGGTGAGCCAGCAGTTGACCGGCATCCTCTTCACGGTCAACACTTGGCAAATCAAGCAGAAAATGCTGCACGCCCTGCGCTACCAGCCAGTGAGCAAGGGCGGGCTCGGTGTAGGTGGGGTTAGTGCCGGAGTAATGACGTTGGCACTTGGTAGCCGTATTGGGTAAGGTGCGCAGCACCAGGGCTTCGGGCAGCTGGCCAGGCGGCAGGGCAGCCTGCACATCGGCGAGCATTACCACTAAATCGCCGTTGGGCTGGGGCTGTGGGATTATGCTAACCACTTGGGCGACAAACAAAAATCGTCGCAGACACTGGTTAAGCGTCACAGCTGGGTCGGGCGAGATGTGGCCGTAGCACTCGGTGTGCGTGCCGTTGCCGTGGGGCGTGACGTGGACGCGCTGGTAGTTGGTGCTGCCCCCCAGCGCCACGCTGCCCACAAAACTGCCAACCCGGATAATGTCAACCTGCACGGGCTCAGCCCAAAAGCAATTGGGTTGGCCATCAAGGCCAGCGGCCAGCGGCAACGAGATATCGAGCGGCGCGGCGGGGTCGTAGGCGTAGCTGCGACCGGCGTAAGGGTAGGTGGGAAGCATAGGCGGTAAGCAGTAACTGTAGCGCCAGGCAAGGATTTAGCAAGCACCCAACAAATATTGCGCTAAAACAGCCCCTACTTCCGAGGCGTGAGTAAGAATCATCAGGTGCCCACCGCCTTCGACAACGTAATCGACTGGTCCTAGCAATGGCAGCAGCCGGTCGTGGGAGCCGTGAATCCGCTGGCTGCTCACTCGCGCAACACCCGGCCAGCGCACCAGTTGCTGCACAGCCCATCGGGCAAAAAATGGGTCGGTATCGCGCAAAATTTGCCGGAGTAATTGCCGATGAGCCGGTGTTTTTACGCCAAACAGCCAGCTCATTAGCCCTTGCATCAGGCCCGCCGCCCAAAAAGGCAGCAGCCGGTGCAGGCCAGTAGTGCGGGCCAGCCGTACCAACTGCGGCAATTGCGTTGGCTGCGCTACACTCGACACCAGAATTACCTGCGCCAGTGGACGCAACTGGGCGATTTCAAGCGCGATTATTCCCCCAAACGACACGCCAACCAACGCACACGGTTCCTCGGCCGGAATGATTGCTGCCAGCCGACCCGCGTAGGCTGACAACAACTCATCAGCGGTGGGAACCAGCCAATCGATGATTTGTGTAGGCTGCCCAAGCTCTAACCCAGCAAATATTCGCCCGTCAGCACCTAAGCCAGGAATTAGATAAACCATTGACTGTCATTCCCCGAGGCGCACGTACACGCCTTCCAGGTAAAAGATGTTGTGGGGTTGCGGGTCGTCGTCGGCCTCCTCGTCCTCGTCGGCGGGGTACGTAACCGACAGTTTGAGCGCCACTTGCGGCAGGGGCACGGGCGGGGTTTCGTCGGAGTTGTATTCGAGCAGGGCCGGCCACTGCCCTGCGGCGAGGGCGTCGGCCACTTCCTCCTGGAGAGCGTCAGCGCGGTTGGCGGCGAGGCGCATGAGCTGGTCGAGGGCCAGGAAGGGCAGCGCGAGGTGAAAGAAGTGCGTGTCCTGGTCAAAAAACGTAGTGGCCCAAACGGTTACATCGTCGGTGTTGTCGAAGACGATGGCCAGGATTTGAATTTCTTCGACGAAAAATTCGGCGTCGTCGGCAATGCTGTCGCTGAGGAGTTTCATAGAGCCGCAGATTGAAACGGATTGGAACGGACGAAACGGATTTTTTGGGGTTCGGCGGCGGCGGCTATTCGGCTGCAAAAAGCTCCAGCGTAATCTGGTCGGCCAGGAGTTTGCCCGCATCGGTCAAAGTAAGCACTTCGTTTTGGATGGTGGCCCAGCCGTGGGCGGCGAGGTGCGCGAGGTAGGGGGCGTGGGTGGCGGGCAGGTCGTGGCCGAGGGCATCGCGCAGGTAGGCTAGGTTGGTGCCCCGGCTGGTGCGTAAGCTGGTGAGCAGGTACTCGTTGGCGCGGTCGCGGGGGGTGAGTAGGTCGGGGGTGGTGGGTACTTCGTGGCGGTCGAGCACGGCGGCCACGTACTGGGGGTTGTTGGCGAGGGTGGCGAGGCGGTTTTGGCCGTCGAAACTGTGAGCGCTGGGGCCGAGGCCCAGGTAGGGCAGCCCGGCCCAGTAGGCCGAGTTGTGGCGGCTTTCGCGGCCGGGCTGGCAGAAGTTACTGATTTCATATTGCTCGTAGCCAGCGCCTCGCGCCTCACGTAGGAGCAGCTCGAACTGCGTGGCCACAAACTCGTCGGGCGGGGCCACAAAGCGGCCTTTGCGCTGCCAGCTGCCCAGGGCTGTGCCTAGTTCGACGGTGAGGGCGTAGGCCGAGAGGTGGGGTACACCCAGGGCCAGGGCGTTGGCCAGGTCGGCTTCCCAGATATGGTGGCCGGGGGCCGGAATGCCGTAGATAAGGTCGATGGACAGGTTCTCGAACCCCGCATCCTGGGCGCGGAGCACGGCGGCAGTCGATTCCTGGGTCGTATGGGCGCGGTTCATGAGGCGCAGGTGTGGCTCGTGGAAGCTTTGCAGGCCAATGCTGAGGCGGTTGAGGGGCGACTGCCGCAGCTCGACCAGCTTGGCGGCGCTGAGGTCGTCGGGGTTGGCTTCGAGCGTGATTTCGGCATCCGGGGCCAAGTCGAAATAAGTGGTGATGGCCCCAAATAGCTGGCTTAATTCGCTGGCTATTAATAAGGATGGTGTGCCGCCGCCGAAATATACGGTGTCGATAACCGGGCGAGGACCGAGGTAATGCTGCCGCAGCCGGATTTCTTCGGCAATGGCGGCGACGAGGCGGCCCTTCAGCGCCAGGGAAGTGCTGAAGTGGAAGTCGCAGTAGTGGCAGGCCTGCTTGCAGAAGGGAATGTGGAGGTAGAGGCCGGGCATGGAAGGAGGTGGGGGTGTGGTCGGGCGAATTCCCGGAGGGTTTGTCCGGCCCTAATCATTGGGCTAGCGTTGGGGCAGTGGTCGAGCAGCGTACGTGCACTCGTCGGAGGAATCGTCCGAAGGGCTTTGTCCAACGAGTGTTCCAGGGCAGCATACGGCAGTGGCCGGACGAACCCTTCGGGAATTCGCCCGACTACTGAGCAGTCGGCCTTAATTTTACCCAGGCACGGAAACGCCCAAAACCGCGTTATCATCCCCGAATGTACTGCCGAAATTTGCTGCTTTTGTTGCTGGGAATGCTGCTGGCTGGCCGTGGCCAGGGCCAGGGGCTGAACCCTGGGGCGCCCAACCAGCCGGGGCTGGCGGCCCCGCCGCTGCCGCCCGCTGCTTCGGCCACGGCCCCCAACCAGCCGCGCCTGGCCCCGGCCCAACCGCGCACCCTAGTGCTGGATGCCGCACCCGCCGACCGCCCCGCGCTGCGTCGCTACCGCCTGCGGGCCGCCGCGCCCGACTCGTTGGCCGCCCTGCGCCAGGTGCAGGAGCTGCTGCTGGCGCTGCGGGCCGACGCCTACCTCACGGCATCGGCCGACGAGCTGCGTTGGGGGCGCGACTCGTTGCGGGTGCGCTTGTACCTGGGGCCGCAGTTTCGGTGGGCGCGGCTGCGCAACGGCAACCTCGGCGACGGCCTGCTGGCGCGAGCCGGCTACCGCGAGCGCCTCTACCGCAACCAGCCCCTGCGGCCGGCCGAGTTTGCGCGGCTCGAAGAAAACATCCTCCGCGAAGCGGAAAATCAGGGCTACCCGTTTGCCACCGTGGGGCTCGATTCGGTGCGCATTGGCGAGCACGACGTGAGCGGGCGCGTGGTGCTGAAACGCGGGCAAGTGGTGGTGTTCGACTCGTTGCAAATTGTGGGCAATACCAAGACCCACAAGCAGTTTCTGACCAAGTACCTGCAAATTTTTCCGAACCAGCCCTACAGCCAGCAGCGTATTTTGGCCGCCGCGCAGCTGCTGCGGCAACTGCCTTACCTCAAGCTGCGGGCCGAGCCGGAAGTGCGCTTTGCCAAAGGTCGGGCGCGGGTGTATTTGCTGCTCGACGACCGCTCCAGCAACCAGTTCGACGCCATTGTGGGCGTGTTGCCGCGCACCGGGGCCGGGCAGTCCGGGGTCGATTTTACGGGCGACGTCACCATCAACCTGCGCAACATCAAGGGCG
>JANXUO010000280.1 GCA_025356245.1 Hymenobacter sp. | reverse complement strand
TATTCCTGCAAGTGGCTGGGCTCGTAGGAATAGAGACGCGGGAGCAGCATCATGTCGCTGTCGGCATAGCCGGGCTCCTGCTGGCGGGGCAGGACTTCGTCGTAGGTACCGGTTTTCAGGTTGCGCTTGTAGCGGGGGGCTCCTTCGTCGTAGTGGTCGGGCTGGGCGTTGAACTGCGGGCCGTAGAGCAGCGGCCGCGAGCCGTACTGCTCGCGCTTGAGGTAGCTCACAAACGAGAGCACATCCGACGGGTCGTTTTCGTTGATGGTGGGCTTGAACGACGCCCGGATGGGCACAATGAGATAGGTTGAATACCCAATCAGAATGAAGGTGAAGCACAGCATGGCCGTGTTCAGCAGCTGGCTCTTGCGCTGGAATGAAATGCGGAAACCCAGGTAAATCAGCGCCAGAAACAGCAGCAGGAAAATAACCAGCCCCGAGCTGAAGGGCAGCCGCACGGTATTCACAAAAAACACCTCGAAGCCGCCTGCCAGCGTGGGCAGGCCCGGGATAATGCCCACCAGTATCGAGCCCACAATCAGCAGGCTCACTACCAATGTGATGACGGCCCCCGACGTAGTGGGCCGCGCGTTGCGGCGGTAGTAGTACAGCAGCCCCAGCGCGGGTAGCGCCAGCAAGTTGAGCAAGTGAACGCCGATGCTAAGGCCGATAACGTAGGCAATCAGCACAATCCATTTGTCCGACGTGGGCTCGGCGGCGTGGGCTTCCCACTTCAGCATGAGCCACACCACGGCCGCCGTGCAAAGCGCCGACATGGCATACACTTCGCCCTCGACGGCGTTAAACCAGAACGAATCGGAGAAGGCGAAGGCCAGCGCCCCCACCACACCCGCACTCAGAATAAGCAGCGTTTGCCCGCTGGTAGGCTCGATGGGCGCGGTGGCGAAGTCGGGCGTTTTCAGCACCAGCTTGCTGGCCAGCCGGGTAATAATCCAGAACAGAAACAACACCGTCAGGGCCGAACTGATGCCCGACAGCGCGTTGATAAGCGGGGCCACCATGGTTACATCGCCGAAAGAAAAGAGCGATACCAACCGCCCCAGCAGCAGAAAGGTAGGAGCGCCCGGCGGGTGCGGCACCAGCAACTTGTACGAGCAAGCAATGAACTCGCCGCAGTCCCAGAACGAGGCGGTGGGCTCTATGGTGAGGAGGTAGGTAGCGGCGGCAATGGCGAACACCAGCCAGCCCACCAAATTATTCAGTCGTTGGTACGAGGGCATATTAAAAACCAGTCAAAAAGGCAAAAAAGGCCGAACAAAGCCCAAAAGTAGGCACCAAACGCAGGCGAAGGGTGCGGTGGGCTCATAAACACAAAAAGCAGCCGAGGGCTGCTTTTTGGGAAAACGAAATCGGGGTCAGCCTCAATTTTGCAGTATCAGGCGTTTGGTGCTCACTAATTTGCCGTCTGCCAACAGGCTGCACAAGTACATACCCGTGGGCAGCTCGCGCAAGTCCACCGCCAGGCCAGCTTCGGTGAGGTCGGGGCGTAGGGCCAGGGAGCGCACCTCCTGCCCGATGATGTTGCTCAGGCGCAGGCGGTAGTCGACGCCCACCTTGGCGGTGCCCAGTGTGACGGTTACAACGCCCTTGCTCGGGTTAGGGAACAAGTTGAGGGCCAGGCCCGCCAGGCGGGCGTCCTCAACGGCTGTGGGCCGCTGCACCGTGATGGTGCCAAATTGCCCTTGGTTGGGTGCCCCGTGGGCTGTGCAATAGTAGCCAAACACGCCGGGCGTGTTAAACTGAATGGTTCGGTCGGGAGCGCCGGGGCGCATCGGAAACGTGGGCCACACGCCGGTGTTGGAGGCCGTGGGGTGGCTGCCTCCCCCCACATTGGTCCAGGTCACAAAGTCGCCCACCGCAATGGTAATGGCGCTGCTGTTGCCCGTCGAGCCATTGGCCCGGTAAAAATTGTCGCCCACCTGCACCGTCACGGTGGTGGCAAAGGCCGTCATCAGCGGCAACGCGGCGGCAACAAGGGCCGCTACTAACCGAGTAAAGAGTTTCATGGTGCTGGCAGGAAAAATGGAGTGAGTAAAATTGCGATGGTAAGATACGGCGTTTTTGTGATTTGCACCGTGGCAGCGGGTCATAATCAAGCACCGTGCCGGAGGCTTTCGAACCCACACCGCACTAGATACAGACACAAAGAAGCCAAAAATCAGACAGAAGTTGCGGCATGCCCAAATCTTATTTCCTGCAAGCCAAAGCGCCGCATTTCCGTGCCGAGCTGCACGGCCAGGCGGCCATCCTCCTCCACGCCCACAATTTGTCCAATTACGGTCTGGCCATCAACAATATAAGGAGCCAGTTCCTGATAACGATAGAGCGCGGCCAGGTAATCGGTGCGGAGGCGGGCCACCTGCCCGGCGCGCAGTTGTAAATAACGGCGTTCCAGGGCTTCGAGCAGGCGGGCGGCTAGGGTGGCCAGCTCGTAGGCGCGGCCAGTAAGGGAGGCCAGCGAGGTGGCGGTAGGCAAGTCAACCTGCTGCTGGTTGACGTTGAGCCCGATGCCCACGATGCTGTGTTGCAGGTTGGCCCCGCTGAGGCTGTTCTCGATGAGGATGCCGCCAAGCTTTTGTTCGCCGAAGTACACGTCGTTGGGCCACTTGAGGCGCAGGCGCGGCGTGGGGCCAAGCAGGGCGGCGGCCCAGTCGTGCACGGCCAGGGCCACGGCCTGGCTCAGCAAAAACTGCCGGTTGGCGGTCAGAAAAGTGGGCCGCCACAGCACCGAAAGCAGCAGGTTTTCGTGCGGGGCGGCCTGCCACACGTTGCCGCGCTGCCCGCGCCCGTGGGTTTGGTGGCCGGTTATGACGGTGCAGCCTTCGCTGGCCCGGTTTTGGAGCAGCAGCCCTTGCAGCTCCGTATTGGTAGAGCCGCAGCTGGGCAACCAAATGGCCGGGCGGCCTGTGAAGAGGGTTTCGGGGCGGATGTCCATCAGCATTCCATCAAATTTGTTGCTTACCTTTAACTATAATGGGCTTGCAGCCGCAAAGCTCTCAACTTAAATTGATACTATGAAAAGCACGTTGGTACGGCAGGATTCAGACACTTTGGCAGATGTAGTAGTGCGCGGAATGCAAGACCGCAAAGCCTCTGACATTGTCGTTCTCAACCTCAAGCACCTCCAGAATGCCGTGGCCGACTATTTTATTATCTGCTCGGCTAATTCGGATACTCAACTCGATGCTATTGCCCGCTCGGTAGAAGAGGAAGTAGAAAAAACCAGCGGCGAGATGCCCTGGCAAACCGAGGGCCGCACCAACCGCGAGTGGGTGTTGCTCGACTATGTAGACGTGGTGGTGCACGTGTTCCTGCGCGACCGTCGCAAGTTTTATTCGCTCGAAGAGCTGTGGGGCGATGCCGAAATAAAGTACGTGGAGGAAGAGCCGGCGTAAAGACGGTGCCACCCGCCCGGCTTGGTTCGGGGATAACGGTGCTCGCCCTACACCCAAATTTTGCAACCCGTTTGGTGCAACGAAACCGGCCGGCAGTTGTTTGGATAAAATAAAACCGGCTGCGCTGCGTCTGGCAAGCGGCTTACCTATCCACTTTTTGGCTTCAATTCGCTCGACTTATGTCGGATACAACCCCCAATCCCAATAAAAAGAAAAAAAGCCAGCCTAATACGCCCACGCCGCGCCCCGGTGTGCAGCTGTGGGTGCTGGCCGGCCTGCTGGTATTCCTGCTGGCCATGATTTCGTTCAGCAGCCTCAACAGCCCCGTCAAAATTGACCAGCAGCAGTTTGAGCAGATGCTGGCGGTCGGTGACGTTAGCAAAGTCACCGTCCTCAACAACAACTTGGTAGAGGTTGGCCTCACCCGCGCCGGGGCCGAAAAGCCCGCCAACAAAACCTTGTTGCTACGCCGCACGCCGTTCGGTGTTAGCAATGCCACCGTGTTCACCTTCCCGGTGGTAAACGGCGAGGTTTTCAAGAAGGATTTCGACCTGATGCAGGCCAACGTGTCGGCGCCCAAGCGCCTGCCCCTCAACATTGAAAGCCGCGATTCGCTGGAAGACATCATGAGCAAGTACGGGTTTTTCCTGCTGCTGATTGTGGGCTTCTGGTTCCTGATGCGACGCATGGGCAGCGGTGGCGGGCCGGGCGGGCAAATTTTCAGCATTGGCAAGAGTCGGGCGGCGCTGTTTGAGGGCGGCGACAAGGTGAAAATTACTTTTAAGGACGTGGCCGGACTGGAAGAGGCCAAGGAGGAGGTGCAGGAGATTGTCGAGTTCCTCAAAAACCCCAGCAAGTTTACCGTTTTGGGCGGTAAAATTCCGAAAGGAGCCCTGCTCGTGGGCGGCCCCGGTACCGGCAAAACCCTCATGGCCAAGGCGGTAGCGGGCGAGGCTGACGTGCCGTTTTTCTCGCTTTCCGGCTCCGACTTCGTGGAGATGTTTGTGGGCGTGGGTGCGGCGCGGGTGCGCGACCTGTTTAAGCAAGCCAAAGCTAAGGCGCCCTGCATCATCTTCATTGACGAGATTGACGCCGTGGGCCGCTCGCGCAGCCGGGGCAACGCCCCTGGCGGCAACGACGAGCGCGAAAACACCCTCAACTCGCTGCTGGTGGAGATGGACGGCTTTGGCACCGACTCGGGCGTCATCATCTTGGCGGCTACTAACCGGCCCGACACCCTCGATTCGGCCCTGCTCCGGCCTGGCCGCTTCGACCGCCAAATCAGCATCGACAAGCCCGACATCAACGGGCGCACCCAGATTTTTCAGGTTCACCTCGCGCCCCTGACCTTGGGGCCGGACGTGGACGCCAAGAAGCTTTCGGCCCAGACGCCAGGCTTTGCGGGGGCCGAAATTGCCAACGTCTGCAACGAGGCCGCGCTGATTGCCGCCCGCAAAGACAAGAAGATGATTACGAATCAGGATTTTACCGACGCCATCGACCGCGTTATCGGGGGCCTGGAGAAAAAGAATAAAATCATCAGCCCCGGTGAGAAGCGCATCGTGGCCTACCACGAAGCCGGGCACGCCGTGGCCGGCTGGTTCCTCGAACACACCGACCCGCTGGTGAAGGTGAGCATTGTGCCGCGCGGCGTGGCGGCGTTGGGCTACGCGCAATACCTGCCCACCGAGCAGTTTCTGTACAATGTGGAGCAGATGACCGACGAGATGTGCATGGCCCTCGGCGGCCGGGCTGCCGAAGAGCTGGTGTTTGGCAAAATCTCCACCGGCGCCCTTTCCGACCTGGAGCGCATCACCAAAATGGCCTACTCAATGGTGACGATGTACGGCATGAACCGCAAGCTGGGCAACGTGTCGTTCTACGACTCGAAGGGTCAGAACGAGTACGGCTTCTCGAAGCCTTACTCCGAGGCCACGGCGCAGCTCATTGACGAGGAAGTCCGCAACATCATCGAGCAGGCCTATGTCCGCACCAAGGAATTGCTTACCGAGCGCCGCCACGAGTTGGAAGTCATTGCCAAAGAGCTACTCGACAAGGAAGTGCTGTTGCAGGAAGATTTAACCCGCTTAGTGGGCGAGCGTCCTTTTGGCGGCCAAACCACCTACCAGGCCCACATGGCCGGCACCGACCGCAGCGAAACCGCCTCGGAGTTGCACGACGAACACCCCGGCTCCGGGGCCGCTGCCGTAACCAGCAACGACCTGCCCCCGCTGAATTTACCGGGTGTGGACGCGGCTACGCCGGCTTAATTTTAAAAAGAGAGGAAGAAGGCGGTCGTGGGCAACACGGCCGCCTTTTTTTATGGGCGCAGTGGTCGGACGAATCCCGCGAAGCGGTTCGTCCGGCCACTGCTCGTATGCCTCGCGGTTGCTTGTTGTAAGGCAGCCTA
>JANXUO010000262.1 GCA_025356245.1 Hymenobacter sp. | reverse complement strand
GCCAACAGCCAACAGCCCACCCATGACTTACGCCGGCACCGGGTTCAGCAGCCGCACCGATTCGTTTCGGGCCGGGGCCGAGGCGGCGGCGGCGGCGCTCGACCAGGCCCAGGTGCGCACCTGCGAGCTGGCCATCATCATGAGCACATCGCGCCACAACCCCCAGCAGTTTCTGGCGGGCGTACGGGCCGTGCTTGGCCCCAAGCCGCAGGTGCTGGGCACCTACGCCGTGGGCGTCATCACCAACGAACACCTGGGCTACGATGGCTACCAGTGCGGCGTGGCCGTGCTGGCGTCCACGACCGTTCGGGCCGATTTGTTTTTGCAGACCGACCTGGCCGACAATGAGTTTGCCTGCGGGCAGGCCCTGGCCCGGCAGGTGTTGGCCCGTACGTACGACGGCCCGCCCAGCCTGCTGTTCTTCTACGATTCCATCAACCGCACCACCGGCCGCTTCCGCATGAACATGGGCACCCCGCTGCTGGCGGGCATGGCCGAGGCCTTTGGGGTGAACGCCGGGGGCCAGTGGCCCACGGCCGCCGGGGCGGGCACCATGGGCGACATGCAGTTCCGCGAGTCGTTTCAGTGGTTCGATGATAAGGTGCTGAGCTGCACGGCGTCGGCGCTGGTGCTGTCGGGCGGCGGGGTGCAAATGCACCAGCGCATCATGCACGGCTGCCTGCCGGCCTCGGCCTACCACACCGTCACCAAGGCCGAGGGCCCGGTTATCCTCGAAATCGACCACCGCCCGGCCGCCCTCGTGCTGGCCGACATCATCGGCTCCGACTCGGGTCTGAGCTTTGAAGATTACGGCTGGTTCATCACCCTGGGCGTGAACAAGGGCGATAAATGGGGCGGGTTTCACGAGGAATCCTACGCCAACCGCATGTGCGTCGGCGTTGACCGTAAGCGCAATGCCCTGGTGATGGTGGAGCCCGACCTGGTGGAAGGCTCCGAGATTCAGCTCATGCGCCGGGCGTTCGATTTCGACTACATCTACACCGAAACCCGCTCGCTGCTGGCCGAAATTGAGGCCGCCGCCCGCCGCCCCATCCTGGCCTTTTACATCGACTGCGCCGGCCGGGCCGGCGCCTACTCCGGCAACGACCAGGAGGAAGCCCGCGAAGTGCAAAAAGCCCTGGGTACCATTCCCTTACTGGGCTTTTACACCGGCGTCGAAATAGCGCAGCTGGCCACCGGCAACGTGGTGCCCCTGGACTGGACCGGCGTGCTCTGCATCTGGAGCGAGCCGAAGGAATGATGAAGACTGATTGGCTATGTTTTGGGCGTTTTTGGTTTCAGGTTTCGGGTTTTCGGTGTTGGGTTTTCGGTGTTGAGTCGACGAAATTCCAGACCTGACACCCAAGACCAAAAACCCAACACCGCAAAAATCTATTTCCCTCTTCCCATTTAACCCCATGACATCCGCCGGCACCGGTTTCAGCCATCGCCCCGACTCGTACCAGGCGGGGCACGATGCGGCTACGCGCGCCCTGGCGGCGGCGGGGCTCAGCACCTGCGACCTGGCCCTGCTGCTGGCCACCTCGCGCCACGACCTGCACCAGTTTGTGGCGGGGGTGCGGGCCGTGCTGGGGGCCGCGCCGCGCCTGTTGGGCACCTACGCCGTGGGCGTCATCACCAACGCCGCGATGGGCTACGACGGCTACCAGGGGGGCGTGGCCGTGCTGGCCTCCAGCACGGTACGCGCCGAGCTGTTTGTGCAGCCCGACCTGGCCGGGCGCGAGTTTGCCTGCGGGCAGGCCTTGGCGGCGGCCCTCGCCGGTAGCGAGGCAGGCGATGCCAACCTGCTGTTTTTTTACGACATCATCAACCGGGCCTCGGGCCGCCTGCAAATGAACCAGGGCACGGCCCTAGTGGCGGGCATGACCGCCGGCTTTGGCCCCACGGGCTGGCCCACGGCCTCGGGCGCGGGCATCATGGGCGACATGCAGTTTCGGCTGGCCCACCAGTGGTTCGACGACGAGGTGCTGGCCGGGGCCGTGGTGGGGCTGGCCCTGGGCGGCGGCGCCCGCCTGCACACCACCACGCTGCACGGCTGCCAGCCGTCGTCGGCCTACCACACCGTCACCAAGGCCGAAGGGTCGGTTATTCTCGAGATTGACCACCGGCCCGCCGCCGAGGTGGTGGCGGGCATCATCGGCCCCGACTCGGGCATGGGCTTCGAGGATTACGGCTGGTTTATTACCCTGGGCGTGAACCGCGGCGGCGACCAGTGGGGCGACTACCAGGCCGAAAACTACACCAACCGGATGTGCGTCGGCGTTGACCGCAAGCGCCAGGGCCTGGTGATGGTGGAGCCCGATTTGGTGGAAGGCTCGCGGGTGCAGCTCATGCGCCGCTCCTTCGATTTTACGTACATCCACGCCGAAATTCAACGGCTCCTAGCCGACATTGCCGCCCAGGGCCGTCGCCCGTTCCTGGCCTTTTACATCGACTGCGCCGGCCGCGCCGGCGCCTACTCCGGCAACGACGAAGAGGACGCCCACGAAGTACAAAAAGCGCTGGGCACCATTCCGTTGCTGGGCCTGTACGCGGGCAGCGAAATTGGCCAGCTCAGCACCGGGGCCATTGCCCAGTTCAACTGGACGGGCGTGCTCAACATCTGGAGCGAACCGCTGGCCTGAGGCTGGCCAATACGGCCGCCGTGGCCTAACTTTCCGACCCAAAACCTTTCCGCTGATGATTGCCCTTTCTACCCCCTCCGATGCCACGACGCCCCCAGCCGTGGCCGTAGCCCCCGACGCCAACCCCGCCGAGCTGCACCGCGCCGTGGCCTACTACCAGCAGCGCGTCGATGAGCTAGGCGGGGCCAACGTGAAGGCCGATTCCATCATTTCGTCCATCAAGTCCGACCTGCGGGTGAAAAACGAGGGGTTCGACTTGCTGGCCGAGCTGCAGGAATCCATCGACGCCCAAATGCCGGTGGAAGAGGTGATTGACCGCACCCTGGAGGCCATCAACCTGCGCTTGCGCATGGACCGGTCGGTGTTTCTGGCCCACGTGGGCACGGGCACCAGCTTTGTGCCGCGCTTCGGGCTGGGGTTCGACAGCGTGACCGTGAACCGCTTTTCGGGCCTGGTTTTCGAGTTCGGCGAAGCCCTGCCCAACAAGGACAGCTACCTGCTCGTGAACAAGGGCACCGAGGTGACGCCCCTCATTGCTGACTTGCAAACGCGGCTGGGGGTGCCGTTTTTTATCGCGCTGCCCGTCGTCATTGGCCGCGAGCAGGCCGGCGTGCTGCTGGCCGGGCGCTATAAGGAGGTAAAGCCCTTTGCGCCGCCCGTGTCGCAGTCGGGCGTGAGCATCATGCGGGCCATTGCGGGCTTCATCTCGGTGTCGTGGGCCAACGCCAACCAGTTTGCCATTCTCGAGCGCATGGTGCAGGAGCGCACCGCCGAACTCCAGGCCGAAAAGCAGCGCGTGGAACGCGCCAACGTCGATTTGGAGGTCGAGCGGCACAAATCGGAAAGCCTGCTGCTCAATATTCTGCCCGAAGAAACGGCTACCGAGCTCAAAGAAACCGGAGCCGCCACCCCGCGCTACTACGAGCAAGCGTCGGTGCTGTTCACCGACTTCAAGGGCTTCACCCAAATATCGGCTACCATGACGGCCCAGGAGGTCATCGACGAGCTGGGCCAGTGCTTCAACGCCTTCGACGACGTGGTGGAACGCTACGGCCTCGAAAAAATCAAAACCATCGGCGACTCCTACATGTGCGCCGGGGGGCTGCCCGTGCCCAACGGCCACCACGCCCCCTTTGCCGTGGCCGCCGCCCTCGAAATGCAGGCCCGGATGCTGGCCTGGCAAGCCGGCAAAAAAGCCGCCAACCAGCCTTTTTGGGAAGTGCGCATTGGCCTCCACACCGGCCCCGTGATTGCGGGCGTCATCGGTACCAAAAAGTTTGCCTACGACATTTGGGGCGATACCGTGAACACTGCTTCGCGCATGGAAAGCAATTCCGAAGGCGGCCGCGTCAACATTTCGGCGGCCACGCTGGCGCGGGTAGCGCCTTACTTTGAGTGCGTTGCCCGCGGGGCCATCGTCGCCAAGGGCAAGGGCGAGGTCGAAATGTTTTTCGTGGAGCGCCTGCGCCCCGAGTTTGCCGCCGACGCCGATGGGCTGGTGGCCAACGAGGTATTTTTTGCCCGTGCCGGCTCAATTAGGCAATGAAGAATGAGAAATTGGCTTACTACATCGGTACCGTTTCAATTCGAGGGATACGCTAAAAACTGCGTTTTTGACTCCGACTTGCACCAAATGCGCTACCCGTTTAATTACCAGCCGGCCACGGAGCGCTTTGTGACACGGCGCCACGTATATGTGTCCGGCGATGCCAGCCGGTTTCTGGTAGAAGGATGCACCCTCAACCGCTCGTTATTTGCGTTCTGGTTGGATTCCTTTGCTCCCTCCATCCAGGTGTGCGACTATCTTTCGGGCTGCGAAGTCCGGCGGTGGGTGGTACCGGCTGGCGAGCAGTCGGTTGACCTGGACTTGCACGGACTGACCTCTGGCCCGTACCACTACGCCCTGGAAGTTGACGGCACCGCCGTTGCTCGCCACAACCTGCTGGTGCAATGAAAAGCTGGGCTTTTTGGCACCGCGCCCTGGCAGGGAGCCTGCTCGCGCTGCTACTCGGGGGGAGGGCCCAGGCCCAGGCCCCCGGCACCCTGCTCTGGGAACGCCTGCTATTGAATCGCTACGCCTTTGGCGCTTGTTCCTTTGAGTTGCCTGGCCACCGGCTCATACATATAGGAACCGAAGAACTATGGGATGCGCCCACAGTGACTTCGCACCGCCAAATCATGTTTTCCATTACTACCACACAAGGTGATACTGTGCGTTTTATGCGGCCCCGGCCCACGCCCTTGAACCGAAGCGAGGGCGTTGGAGGCGTGGTAATGACAGCCGACTACCATCTTGTGGTGGTGGCCGCTCAATGGAACTCGGCAATGCCATCGCTCGGCCAAGTGGCTTACCTGGCCGAGTTCGATACGCTGGGCCGCACGCTGTGGCAACGGCCCTTTTCCACGGCGGTAAGCAGGGGCGGTGCCTATGGGTTGCTGGCGGTGGGCGACGGTTATCTGATGCTCCAGGATTTTACCCGGCAAGTTGGCGGGGCCAATTTTGGGTACGCGGGCCTGCTCAAAACCGACAAGCAAGGCAATGTGCTATGGCAGCGCACCTACAACAGCCGGGGATTACAGGGAAGTGGCGGCCTTTACGACTTGATAGCCAGCCCGGACGGCTCTTACTTGGCGGCGGGCATCTGCGACCAGGGTGGGCCGTACACGGGCGGCGCTGGCTCGCCCCGGCAGGATTTCTGGCTGTTGAAGCTGCGACCCAACGGCGACACCATCGCCCAGGCCCATTTCGGTCGGCCCAACGTGTTCGAGCAGGCCACACGCCTCTGCTTGCTGCCCGATGGCGGGCTGGTGCTGAGTGGTGAGCGCACAACGCGCCTCTACGACAACAGCCCCTGCCTGGTGCGGCTTGACAGCCTCTGGCAGCCCCAGTGGGAGTTCATCGACCCGCTTTTCGGCTATGTGGAGTCTTTTCCCATCGTGCAAGCCACTACGGCGGGCCACCTGCTGGTAGGCGGCGTTCTGCCGGCTTTGACGGGCGGCGGCGTCGACGCCTTTCTCATGAGCCTTGATGGCAACAGCGGGACGGGTGTTCATTGGCTGCGGCGGCGGCCTGGCCTGGCGGCGTTGCAGCGCTTTTCGCAATGCGGTGTTCACGGCCGGGGGCACAGCCTACCTGAAAGGCCATGTTGACCAATGCAACGGCTCGTTTCAGCCGTTTCCGTCTGGGTACGCGGCGTACTTTGCGGCCTTTGCCAACGTAGGCGTACCCTACGTACCGGCGCTGTGCGCCCGTCCGCCGGTAGCCTATTTCGTAGCCGCCCCAGCCGGGGCGGGGGCAGTACAGGTACTGGCCTCCGCTACGCCCGGCCCACGCTACGCCGAACTGGTACACTGGGCCTGGGCCTGGGCCTGGGGCGACGGCACCACCAGTACCGGCCCCGCACCAGGGCCGCACACGTATGCCGTACCGCCGGGGGCGGGCACGGCAGTCACTCTTACTGTCACCAACAGTTTGGGCTGTACCGCCGCCCACACCGAGTACCCGTTCGGGCCGCTGGCAGCCCGGCCACCGCAGGCGGGCGCGGGCATGAGTCTGGTGCTGTGGCCCAGCCCAAGCGCGGGCCGCACCACGGCCACACTCGGCGGACTGGGGGCGCAGCCCCCGGCGGCGGTGGCCCTGCTCAACGCGCTGGGGCAACTGGTGCGGCAGACCAAAGCCCCGGTTGTAGCCGGTATCCTCACGGCCGAACTAGACCTAACCGGCCTGCCTGCGGGCCTCTACGCGGTGCGCGTGAGCACCCGCGAAGGCACCGCCGTGGCCCGCGTGGTGAAAGAGTGAGGCCGCTTTGGTGCGGCCAAGCACCGAGCCCTGACCACCCAAAATCAGAGCAAATCCGGAGCCCTGTGCAACACCAGTTACTCCTCCTTCCCCAAGTCCGCCATCGCCATCTTAATCAGGTCGTTCTCGTAACCTTTGGCGGTGAGGTAAAGGCTGATTTTCTGCCGGCGCTTGTGCACGTTGGGCTCCTTCTCCTGACGGTCTTTTTTCTCCAGCAAATCCACCAGGTTCTGGTAGTATTCGTCGCCGTCGATTTCCTTCATGCCCGACTTGATGCAGTATTCGCTGATGCCCTTCTGCTTGAGGTCCTGAATGATGCGGCGGCGGCCCCACTTCTTTTGCCGGTAGTGGCCGCGCACAAACGCCTGGGTAAACCGCTCCTCGTCCAGCAGCTTCTCGCGGCCCAGGGTGATGATGATTTCGCCGGCCTCGTCCTCGTCCAGCCCGTAGCTGCGGAGCTTTTCGGCCACTTCCTTTTGGTGGCGCTCCTGGTAGGCGCAGAAAGCGGCAATTTTTTGCAGGGCCTCGCCCGGCGTGTACTGCTTGGGGGTTTTGTCGGTTTTGAACATGGGGTAGGAGGGAAGTTGAACGAAGCTCCCCTCCCGCCGGGGAGGGGACGCTTTGGCGTAGCCAAAGCTGGGGCGGGATGGCGTTGAGACGTTGCACAACACCTGTGGGGGGGGCTACCTGTTGTTGAACGTAACAGCAGCCACTAAAAATCCGGCCCCGTTGGCGAATGTAGGGCAAAACATTGTGTCGATAAATGGGGTAGGGCAGTTTGCGTACGTCGTGCAACGTCTCAACGCCATCCCGCCCCAGCTTTGGCTGCACCAAAGCGTCCCCTCCCCGGCGGGAGGGGAGCTTCGTTCAACGCTTCGCCACCATGCCCCAAAAACTAACCCCCGGCATCCGGCAAATGCTGTGGAGTACGCTGCTCTTTGCGGGCCTCAACGTGTGCGTGAAGCAGCTGCACCGCTTGCCGGCGCTGGAAATCATCTTTTTTCGGTCGGCTTTTTCGGTGGTGGCCAGCTACCTGGCGTTGCGGCGGGCGGGTGTGGCCCCATTTGGCCACAACCGCCGGCTGCTCATCAGCCGGGGCAGCACGGGGGCGGTGGCGCTGCTGTGCTACTTCGTGTCGTTGCAGCATTTGCCGCTGGCTACGGCGGTCACGGTGCAGAATTTGGCTCCCATTTTCACCGCTGTGCTGGGCATCTGGCTGGTGCGCGAGCCCGTGCGGCCCAGGCAGTGGCTGTTTTTTGGGTTGAGCTTTGGCGGCGTGCTGCTGGTGCAGCAGGGCAGCGGGCCGGCGCACGGCGCGGCGGCCGTGGCCAACGCGGCGGGGCTGGGGTTTTTGGCCGTG
>JANXUO010000259.1 GCA_025356245.1 Hymenobacter sp. | reverse complement strand
GTTTGAGGAGGAGGCCTACGTGCGGCTCTGGGACATTCAGCAGAAGAAGCTCTTCGACCTGCAATGCGTGTGGCGGGCCGAGCAGGCGACGGTGCCGGGCGTGGCAACCAGCGCCGACTTCGACGCCCTGAGCAGCCGCATCGAAAACTGCACGGCCATCCCGCCCATCACGCCCGAGGAGCTGGACCTGTACCTGGCCTGGGTGGCGCAGGCCGACTACGAAGAGGATTTGCA
Organism: Hymenobacter sp.; assembly: GCA_025356245.1. Taxonomy (GTDB): domain Bacteria; phylum Bacteroidota; class Bacteroidia; order Cytophagales; family Hymenobacteraceae; genus Hymenobacter. The sequence goes on along the minus strand of JANXUO010000259.1, from coordinate 2,977 downwards.
GGACAGCTGGGGCGGGGGCTTGGGCAACTGGCAGCAGTACGAGGACGTGAAGCACCATTTGGACCGTGACCCCGACGCACCGGAGGAGGACCATTTTATGTTCGACAAGGTGTCGGAGTGGTACGAGTTCCACAACCAGCGCACCGGCAACGACCGCCTGCTGCGCCTGCCCGACCTGCGCGGTTCCAAGGAAAAACGCTACCTGGACGCTTGGCGCGCCCACAACAAAGCCGAGCGCGAAGCCGCTGCCGAAGCCGCCGCCGCCGAAACCGAAAACGAAACCCCCGACCCGCGCCCCGCCCGCCTGTCTTACCACGAAGCCCAGGACCTGCTCGGGGCCTTCGCCCAGCAGTTCGAGCCGGCGGTCCTCAACCGGCAGCGCGTTTCTTACGAAGCGGCCAACCCGCCCAGCACCTGGGAAGACGAGGAGCTGGAGCGGGTGCTGCGCTTTTTGGACGACGTGGAGGAACCCGTGCCCATTGCCGCCGGTGCCGACTGGCGCCAGGCCGTGCGCCAGGCCAGCTACGCCTTCCGCAAGCAAAAGCTGCTGGCCAGCCTGCCCCAGGCCTACGAGGCGTACTGCCAGCGGCAGGACTGGGGCATTGCCCAGCCCCCCTGCTCCGACGACGAGCCGCACAGCATCGCCGACTGGTACAACGACGCCATTCTGGTGGGCCGCAAGGCGCTGGGCGAGCCCGAAGACCTGGTCTTTTAGCCCGGCCCCTGGCCCCCTCAACGCTACCGCCGATGAACCCCGACGAACACCCCGCCCCGGACGAGCAGCCGGCCCAGCCGCCCCTGCCCGACGTGTAACCCTACCCCTTTTTGCAGGCGCAGGCCGACGAAAACGCCGCGCAGGCCAAATCAGTGGAGGAGTTTATTGCCGACCTGCGCACCAACCCGTTGTACCGCCCGTGGTTCGAGCAGTTTCACCCCGACAGCCTGCCCGACTTCATCCAGCACTATGCCCTGGCCAAGCAACGGGCCTTGCAGTACGGCGCCGGCTCGGACCAATGGCTGCAAGAGCGCGTAACCGAGTACACCGACGCGGCCTACCAGCGCCTGTGGGACATATCAGCAGAAAAAGCTGTTCGACCTCCAGTGCCGCTGGCGGGCCGAGCAAGCCGTGGTGCCCGAGGTGGTGGTCAGCGCGGAGTTTGTTGACTGGAGCAATGCCATCCACCGCTGCGCGTTTCTGGAACCGATTACGCCCCCGGAGTTCGATATGTACTGCCAGTTTGTGGCCACCACCCCCGATTTTGAGGACGACATGGAAGGGGGCGAATACGCGGACTGGCAAGCCTACGAGGAGTACAAAGCCGAGCGGGCCGACGATTCGCAGGGCCTGACCCTGCCCGAGTGGTACGACTTTTACGACGCCCGCTGCGGCACCGGCCTGCTGCTGGACCTGCCCGACGTGCGGGGCGCGAAGGAAGAGCACTACTGCAACGCGCACCGGGAGGCCTGCCGGGCCAAGCACGAGAAAAGCCAGGCCGCGTTTGCGCAGGCCCAACTCGACAACCCGCCCGGCCCCCGCCCCCGGCTTTCGTACACCGACCAAAAAGAAAAAACCCTGGAATTTGCCCGCCGCTTTGAGCCCGGCAAGGTGCAGCGGCTGTTTGAAGCCCGCGAGCGGGCCAACGAAGACCACCTGCGCAGCGGCCTGGCCGATGCCCTGGAAACCCTGCAGAACGCCCACGAAGACGTCATTGCCATTGAAGCCAACGCCGACTGGCAGCTGGCCATCATCAAAACCGCCGCCGACTACCGCCGCCGCCGCCTGCTCGAAGCCCTGCCCGTAGTGTACGAGCAGTACCAAACGCGCGAGGAACTGGGCATTGCGCACCCGGCCCTAAGCGACTATGAGTCGGAGTTCAGAATCTCCACCATACACAAAAAGTGGATTCTGAAAGGCCGGAAATTCCTGGGCGAACCCAAGAATTTTGACTTTTAGCCGGCCGTTGGTCGGCCCGCCGCGCGGCGGCTGGGTCCGGCACCCAGGGGTTCAGCGGCGGGCGGCGGCTTTTTCCAGGCGCTCGTTCAGGGCCGCGCCCAGGCCGGTTTCGGGCAGGCGCTCGGCCAGGAGCAAGCGCAGGCCCAGGGCATCGAGGTGGTGCAGTGCCGCGTAAAGGCCGTGGGCGGCTTCGGCCAGGTCGCCACGGCCGGGGCTGAGCACCACCTGCTGGCTGCGGGGCAGGCCGGGCAGGGCCTCGCGCAGGGTGATGGCCCCGGTGGTGGCGGGGTCGTGGGCGGGCACAGCAGCCAGGCCGGGGCCAAAAAGTTGCAGGGGCGTGTGAGGCGCGTAGTGGTAGGGCAGCAGGCCGGGGCTGGCGGCCGGCCGCGCTTTTTCGGCGGCCGAGCGCAGGCGGGTGGTCGGCTCCACGGCTTGCAGCATTTCCAGGGAGAGGACGCCGGGGCGGTACACCACCGGCTCGCCGGCCGGGCCAAAGCCCACCACGGTGCTTTCGATGCCGGCCTGGCTGGGGCCCCCGTCGAGAATGTAGGGGATGCGGCCGCCCAGTTGGCGCAGCACGTGCGCGGCTTGGGTGGGGCTGATGTAGCCAAACGGATTGGCCGAAGGCGCGGCCAGCGGAAAGTCGAGTTGAGCCAACAGGCGCTGCACCAACGGATGCGCGGGAATGCGCACGGCCACATCGGGCAGGCCCGCCGTTACAAGGTCGGGCACGACGGCGGGGTTGCGGGGCAGCAGCAGCGTAAGCGGGCCGGGGCTGAAGGCGGCCAGCAGCCGGTGCGCGGCGGGCGGAATGCGCTCCGTAAGCACGTAGCCGGCCAGGGCCTCGGGGTGGGCAAAGTGCAGAATCAGCGGGTTGCTGAGTGGGCGGCCTTTCGCGGCGAAAATGCGGTGCAGGCTGTCGGCGCGCAGGCCGTGGCCGGCGAGGCCGTACACGGTTTCGGTGGGAATGGCCACGAGCTCGCCGGCGCGAAGCAGCGCGGCGGCGTGGGCCACATCGGTTCC
>JANXUO010000229.1 GCA_025356245.1 Hymenobacter sp. | reverse complement strand
GCTGAAACAGGCCGCCGCTGGCCGCCCAGGTGTGGGCACCGGGCGAGTAAAAGAGAAAGTATTCGTTGTCGTCGAAGGTGTTATCGGCGTTGCCGACAAATAAAATATTATTCTCCACCAAGTCGTCGGGGCGGTAGGCGGCGTTGGGCTGGGGCAAAATGCCCATGCTGTTGCCATAAAGCTGCAAACGGCTGGGGTTAATGCTGTTGGGGTCGAGACCTAGAGTGCGCAGGGCGCTTTTATCGAGCTTGTAGATGCCGTTGTCGGCCACACCCAGCTTAAACCAATCGCCGCTGAGCAGCACCGAGTGGGCTGCGTGGGGGCGGGCGCTGGCACCACCACCGCGTTGCGCCGTGGCGGGCTCCAGCGCGTAAGCGTAATCAAATGAAACCAGACGTTCGGCCTGCCCGCTGCCGGGGTTGCGGCGCGTGGGTTGCACCAGCAGGGTAGTGACGGGTAGCTTGCGCTCGGTGCCGGTGAGCAGGCGGGTGACGGGCGCGGCGGGCAGTGGCCGGTTGGCCAAAAGCTTGGCTTCGGCGACAGTAAACGGCTCGTATATTGGGTTTTGAATTTCTCCTTGGCTTACAGCGCCTTCGATGCGGATGGCCAGCATCTGGGCTTGCTCGCCGCGCGGCACGAAGGCCCCGCTAAACGTAGGCTCTTTGTGGCGGGCGCCGGTGCGGGGGTCGGCCAACTCGGCCACCCCACTCCATTGCACGGCGCGGTGCAGAGTAGCTGCCCCATCCTGGGCGTGCACCTGGCTGCTGCCAAACCCGGTCAGTCCCGCAACCGTCAGCAGAATAAACAAATAGCGCATACAAACGCAATGAAATGAATGAATCGGCCGAACCGTGAGCCCCCGCAACAAGGGTTTGCCGCCGGGGGTTCGCGTCAGACCACCCTGTAACTGGCAAACCAGCGAATTATTGCAATGGCAGGCAAAAATCGCGCCGACGGAGAAAACCACTGCTTCAATCCGTTGCTCCTGTTGCCCGCGCGCCGGGCACCGACATGGCCACGTAGGCCAGCACCGTCAGCGGCACGCCCACAGCCCCCAGGCCCAGCACCAAGCCCAGCGCGAGAACGATGAAAAGATAGCGGCGGCGATTGTCGGCCCAACCGAAGTTCTTGAATTTGAGGGCAAATAGCGGCAGCTCGGCCACCAGCAGGCCCGAGAGCAACGCCGTGAGGCCCAGCAGGAACCAGGGGTTGAGAATGTAAACTGTCAGCCCAAATCGGTCGTTCGCCATAATGAGAGGCAGCCCGACCACCACTAAAGTGCAAGCCGGGGTGGGCAGGCCAATGAAGGAATCGGTCTGGCGGCTGTCGTTGTTGAACTTAGCCAGCCGCAGGGCCGAGAAGATGGTGAGCACAAAAGCAAAAAGCGGCACCACCGCTGCCCATTCCTCCGAAATGCCGAACGGGGCCAACTCGGCTTCGCTGCCCTTGAGCGGATAAACTGCGGGCAAGCTTTGCACTAGCAGTCGGTACAGGATGGCCCCCGGCACTACCCCGAACGATACCATATCGGCCAGCGAGTCAAGGTCTTTGCCGATGGGCGAGGCCACGCCCAGCGCCCGCGCTGCAAAGCCGTCGAAGAAGTCGGCCACGGCCGCTAGAACTACTAAAAGAAGTGCCTGCCCGAGGGCAGTTTCTCCTTGCCCACCCAGCAGCAAGCGTAGCGCCAGGCAGCCGCAGAACAAATTGAGGCAGGTGAGGGCGTTGGGCAGGTGTTTTTTCATCTAGCGAAAGAAGGGATTGGTGCGCCGCTCCTCGCCTACCGTGGTAGCGGGGCCGTGGCCGGGGTACACTACGGTGCTGTCGGGCAGCGTAAAAAGTTCGGTGCGGATGCTGTGGAGCAAGGTTTCGTGGTCGCCGCCCGGCAAATCGGTGCGGCCGATGCTGCCCCGAAACAGCACATCGCCGCCGATAACGGTGCCGCTGGTCGGGTGATGAAACACGACGTGGCCGGGCGAGTGGCCGGGGGCAAACCGCACATCGAGCGCAGTCTTGCCAAAAGTTATTTGCTGACCGGCGGCCAACTCGCCCGTGGGCTCGGCGGGCTCGTAGGCGGCAAAGCCGTAGGGGCCAGCGTAAGTGGGCACCGCCCGCAGCACCGGCAAATCGAGCGGATGCAGCAAAAACGGAATTTCGGGCCAAGTGCGTAGCACAAAGGCATTGCCCAGCACGTGGTCGATGTGGGCGTGGGTGTTGAGGAGCAGCACGGGTGTCAGGCCTTCGGCGGCGATGTAATCCTGCAGCTCGCGCTGCTCGGCGGCGGTGTAACAGCCGGGGTCGATGAGGACGCACTGTCGGGTGGCGGGGTCGGCGAGGACGTACGTATTTTCGGCGAAGCCGTTGAAGGTGAAGAATTTTATCGTCATGGTAGCTTTGGCGCAACGGCGACAGGGAGGGCAAAGGTAGCCGCCGGGGCAGGTGTTGATGAAAGTTGGGATTCCTGTTCCGGGTCTCTGGTTGGGCAGTTGCCGCAAATTAGCCCGCGCAGCAACCAACCTCTGTCAGGCCGAAGGAAATCCTGCCCCACCCTAACCCGATGCGCGCAGAAGGAAAGCAAAGGCCCTAACTTGCCACCCATGACCGAATGCGATTTCCTGCTCGTGGGCCACGGCATTGCCGGGGCTATGCTCGCCGAAAGCCTCCGCAACCGGGGGCAGCGGGTGCTGGTGTACGACTTACCCAACCCCAACTCCGCCTCCAACGTGGCGGCGGGCCTGATGAACCCCGTGGCCGGCAAGCGCTTTGCCCTGAGCTGGCAGGCGGCCGCCCTGCTACCGGCTGCCGCTACGGCTTACCGCGCGCTGGGCCAGCGCCTGGGCCTGAGTTTTTTTTTCGAAGCCCTCATTTTCAAGGCTTTTGGCTCGGCTCAGGAACAACAGCAGATGCTGACCCGCAGCGCCGAAAACCCCTGGCAGGGCTTTGTCCAAGCCATCACGACCGCCGACCCCGCGCTGCCCGGCGTGCTAGCGCCGCACGGCGGCGCCTGGTTGCAACACGGTGGGCACGTGGCAGTAGCGCCGTTGCTGGCCGCCCTCGCGGCCGAGGGCCAAACCGCTGGCTGGCTGCGGCTGGCGGCCTTCGACTGGGCCGCGCTGCTGCCCACCGCCGACGGCCGCCTCAACTACGCCGACCAAGTGCTGGCCCGGCACGTAGTGTGCTGCGAAGGCGCGGCGGCCAAAACCAACCCGTACTTCAACTGGCTGCCCCTCACCCCCAACCAGGGCGAGGTGCTGGACGTGGACTGCCCCGGACTGAGCCAGGCGCAGGTGCTGAACCGCGCTGCCTACGTAGTGCCGATGGGCGGCAGCCGCTTCCGGGTGGGGGCTACCTACCGCTGGCCGCCTTTCGCTGAAAGCATTACCGATGAAGCCCTTACCGAATTGAGTAGCCGGCTGGCGGGCCTAACCCCTCTGCCATTTGCTGTGCTGGGGCAGCGGGCCGGGGTGCGCCCCGCCGTGTACGACCGCCGCCCGCTGCTGGGCCGCCACCCGGCCCACCCCTGGCTAAGCTTTTGCGGCGGCTACGGCTCCAAAGGCGTGATGCTGGCCCCGCTGCTGTCGGAACAGATGGCCGCGCATTTACTGCACGGTGCGCCGCTGTGGCCGGAGGCTGATTTGGCCCGGTGCGTGGCAAAATTTTATGGTTATTAATTATGGTTGTGACTTTTATTGTTCTAAACTAAATGCAAATTATTTGACGTTTTGTTTGTATGTTTACGCTCAGAACCTATCAATCCTGGCTAGTGGCCATAACCAGGTAAGTGAGTTCTATTTTTTTTCCGCACACTTTTTTGTTTCTTATGAAAAACATTTTCCATCTGCTTGCAAGCGGAGCAGAAAAAATGATGGGGGGGGGGGATAAAAGCCTTTACCTTCAAATCATTAACCATTACTGCTCTCGTGCTTGGGCTTAGTACTGCCAAATCGGTACAGGCTCAGGCTCCCGCTAACGGCAGCCTGTACCCGAATACCTTTAATACGTTCAACTGCTTTCCGAACGGTCAGCCAGTCATCGTCGGCGGGCGGGCGACAAGTAATGTCATAACCAGTGGTTCCACAGGTGGCAATGTCATGAACGGTACTGGCATCACGCCCCGTTCGTATAACGGCTACTGCCACACCCCAAAAGGAACATTGAAAGTGTTGGTAATTTACGCGGGGTTCACCAACGACAACCAACTAAATGCTAACGGTACACCAGTACCAACACCTTACAACAACACAAGCCCCAATAACCCTTGGCCGCAACTCGGCGGTAACGGCTCTAACAGCGAGTGGGGGTATTCGTTGCCACCTAGTGCCGCTACGACTTTTTACACCAGTGCGTCGCAGTTTTCTGCCACCGCCGCTGATTTCTCGTTGTCGAATTTCTACTACCAGATGTCGCAACACAACACGCAGCCGCTGAAAATGCTGGCTGTTAATTTTCCGGTGCGCGTAAACGTAACTGCTACCACAGCTATTGATACTACCGGTGGTTGGTTTACTTACAGCGAAATGGTCTTAGACCGCATTCGCACCGAATACCAGAAGCAGTTGCAAGATGCCCTGAACCAAGGCCTTGACGCACGCACCAATACTCCCGCTTACAACAGCGATAACTCGATATCCGCGCCGGATGATAAGGTCGATTACACCGTAATTATATGGCGCTATGCTGGTGGCAGTCCTCCGGGCACTATTCGTTTGCAAAATGCGATAGGCAGCGGTGGTGGCTATGCTTCCGTGCCATCCGTAACACTCACTCCAACGGGGGTAATACCGGCCATCACCACCGCTGACGGCTTTACGCAATGCACGGGCATGGGCGGCTTGGATAAGGCCATCTTCACCCACGAATTTGCCCACACACTCTACGACGCGCCACATACTGCCTATCGCAATGGAGTAGTAGGCAAACACTTTGACACTACAGACGGCTACGGAATGATTGGCGGCCCCATGCTCGATTGCGCCAATGGATGGGAACGCTGGTACATGAATTGGATAACATTGCAAGCCAGCGGGACAAGCGCTAATGTTACCGGTCCGGCCGCCTTGTCGGCGGGTGGGTTGTACACGTTGCGGGACTTCATCACGACCGGCGATGTAGTGCGCATTCAGTTACCCAACTCGCGGGCGACCGATGGTACTTATCAGTACCTATGGTTGGAGAACCATCAAGGCAAAAGCGTCTGGGACCGGCGGCAATGGGACTTAGACGGCCAGAATCCAGCTGTGGCATTTCCGGCCCCAGCGCGTGGCTTGATAGCTTACGTCGAGGATATGCATACAACACAGGTAACGCCGCGCGGCCCAACTGGCAACGGCTGGCTGGTTGACTTGGGAGCTGGGGGCTTGCGAATATTGCCCGCCACCGGCAACTTTGATGCCCAGCCCAGCGGCACATCGTCAGCCTTTAACCGGCACTTGTGGGACAACATTATCTACAATTTTGTGGGAACAAACCCCAATCCCACCGGCTCGGCCAATAATCTGACTTGGCGACGGGCAGACCGCAACGGCGACCAAATCATTAACTATAATGGTTTTACCAATGCCAATTTTACTACTATTCCGCAGCCGGAGGGCTACCCCTATTGGAGTTCAAACGGCGTGTTCGGTGATGGTCTGATGGGGGTGGGTATGACCTATAAAACTGTAGGCCAGAAATTGGGGATGAACGATAACCCGGCCCTTTACCCCAGCCAGGAATTTACGCCGCCCCAAACCATGTCGCCCATTAACCTAAGCGGCCTCACCGTAGAATTGACAGGTGTGGCAACCAATGGCGATATTACCGTGCGGGTGCGTTTCAACGATGTGAACCTTAGCAAGAACGTGAAGTGGACGGGCAATGTGGCCTTGAACACCACCCCTGGAGCTACTTATGCTGCCAATGTGCAAGGATTCGTGAACCTGACAGTGGACATTAGCGGCACTCCCAACCGCACCACGGCCATAGCCGGGGCCGTTTACCCATTTTCCACCCCATCGCGCCTCACTGTGCGCGACGGCGCGACACTACACATTGATGATAATGGCAAACTTACGCTACGCAATGGAAGCACTGTGTACGTAGAAAACAGCGCCAACTTGCTAGCCGACCCCGACGGCCGAATTCAGGTGGAACGGGGCAGCAGGTTGAGCGTAAAAACGCAGGCGATGGCTGACGCGCTCCGTGCTTACGGACAACTGGCGCTGATGAGTGGAGGCCAATTAGAAATCCGAGATACGAACACTGTCATCACGGGTGCCCGTGTGGCCAACCCGCTCGCCTTGGAGGTTTACCCCAACCCGGCAGCTATCCTAATGTTCCGGTTGGCGGAGGCCACTAACGATGCGACGTACCAATACCGGGTACTGAATGCCTACGGGCAAGCCGTGCGCACAGCCACCGTTACCGGTGAAAAACTAGTAACTGGGGTGCAACTCACGGGCCTGCCCGCCGGGCCATACCTGCTCGATGTGCAAGCCTCCGATGGCACCCGAAGCGTACAACGTGCTGAAGTTCGTTAAAGACATGAAAATGTTCCAACAATGGTTAAAAAGCAGCACCGCCTCGGCGGTGCTGCTTTTGTTGCTCCTGCACAGCTTCGCAATTTCGGCGCAGGTGGTGCGCGACCGCGTGTATGGCACCGCCAACGGCAACGAAGAACTTGGCACCATGATACCGTTGCGTTTGGGCGGTTACTTAATGGTTGGCTCCTCTTATATTTCCACGCGCCCCAGCATTTCTAGTAAATTGTACTTGTTGCGGCTTAATGCCAATGGGGACACACTTTGGACGAAACGTCAGGCAGTACCAGGCTGCTTCATCTTTTACCCTCAAGGGGCCACTGAGGATGCCAACGGGCGGGTACTGATATCGGGCCAATCGTATACTAGTTCTGGGACGTCGCGAGGCGATGCTTTTTTGGTGATGCTAAACCCCCGAGGCGACACGCTTTGGACTAAGCGAACGGCAAGCATTGCCGATGATTTTTATTACAAAGCGCAGTTGCTAACCAACGGCGATTTTCTGGTAAGCGCAGAACTCAACAACGGCCCCGTTTTGATGCGCCTCACTGCCACCGGTCAAGTAGTTTGGCAACGGACGTTGGCATACGCGCCAAGTGACCCTGGCTTTGCGGGTCAGATTATTCCAATGGCCGGAGTTGCCGGGCAGTATTGGGTGCCCCTGGGCGCTACCAACCCGCCGTATTCGTATAAATTTATGCGTTGCGACTCCAATGGTTTGACCGGCATAGACATACCAGCTCCGCTTGGGGTTTATCACTCAGATATAATGTCCGATGGGTTGGGGTACATCATTGCTGCGGACGACGGCATAAAAAGATTGGACGCAGCTTTTAACATCCTTTGGCTGCGAACGCCTACGGCGCGGGGCTTGCAGCCGCTGTTTAAAAAAATTGTTCCTACGCCTGACGGTAATTTCCTTGTCGGTGGAGAAGCATATACTACTGGAGGAGGTATTGTTCCAACACTTAACAAAATAAGCCCGACCGGTATAGGTCTAAAGGACACGGTTTTTTTTCGTTCGGGGCAAGTTTTCTTAAAAGGGCTGGCCATCGACCCTATGAGCGGCGACTATGTGTTTGCGGGCTACGCCAGCAACGGACCTATCGGTCAGGCTGATGTGTACTGGACGCAGTGGCGGCGCTCGCTCATCACCGCCAACCGCACTGCCCAACTCCCCGGCATGGCTTGGAGCGCCTACCCCAACCCGCTATCCGGCAATGCCCTGATGCTGCAAGCCGAGCAGCCTCTGCGCGGCATCCTGCACCTGCGCGATGCTTTGGGCCGGCATTTGGGCAGTTGGCCTGCCGCCGGGCAGAGCAGCCAAACCCTGCCTTTGCCCAACCTACCCGCTGGGGTGTACCTACTCAGCCTCGAAAGCCCGGAGGCGACCCCGCGCATCCTGCGCCTTGTAAAACCTTAAACTACGAGACGTGGAACTTCGCTGTGCCAAAAAAAGCCTTCCCAACCGGGAAGGCTTTTTTTTCAGTCACTGTCCGTTTTAAAAAATCATCCCACAGCAACCCGGCAAGTCGCTGTTTTGAACCGCGCCCGTTTGCCGTGGGTTGCGTCTTCATTGCTTGTTCCGTCTTCGTGCCGTTAATTTGACCATGCCCTTATCCTTCCCTATCTGGCGCACGGCGGGGCCGGCCGCGCTGCTGGCCTTGGCCGCCCTGTTGTTGCCCGGCACTACCCGCGCCCAAACGGCCCAAGAGCCTTTTGGCCGGGTGCGCATTCAGTACAAAAAGCTCAACTGGCAGGAGTTCACCACCCAGAATTTTACCGTCATGTACTACGACGGCGGCGAGCCCAGCGCCCGCCGCGCTGTGGAGTACGCCGAGAAAGAGTTGCAGCGCATCACGGCACTCATCGGCTACTACCCGTATTCGAAAACTACACTGCTGATTTACAATTCGGTAGGCGACCTGCGGCAGAGCAACATCGGCCTTAGCAACGATATTCAGGTGAATGGCGGCGAAACGCCCCTGGCCCGCATGAGTAAGGTCGAAATCGCCTTCACCGGCCAGCAAACCGATTTTAAGCGCATCCTCAGCACCGAGTTAACTCAGGTCTTGCTCAACGACATGATGTACGGCGGCTCGCTGAAGGAAGTGCTGCAAAGCTCGTACCTGCTGCAATTGCCCGATTGGTTTATCGGCGGGGCGGCAAGCTACGCCGCCGAGGGCTGGAGCGTGGAAATGGACGGCTACATGCGCGACATGGTGCACCGCTACCCCAGCGGCAACCGTACGGCCCCGTTTTTTCTGCGCGACTCGCGCCTGGCGGGCCAGAGCATCTGGAACTACATGGCCGAGCGCTACGGCTACACCACGTTGCAGAACGCACTGAACCTGACCCGCATTACCCGCGATGTGGAAACCGGCATCAGCTCGACGCTCAACCTGCCGTTTCGGGTGTTTTTGAAAGACTGGCTGACGTACTACCGCGACCAGAACGGGCAGCCCGCCGCCACGCTGGTACTGCCCGACGACAAGGCCCGGCAAGGCGGCAAAAACCGCCGCAACGCCGTGTTTTCGCAGGCCGTCATCAGCCCCAACGGGCAGCAGGTGGCCTATGCCCTCAACGACCAGGGCCGTTACCGCGTCATCATTGCCAACCGCACCGGCAAGCACCGGCACTTGGTGGCCCGCAACGGCTATAAAACCCCCGACCAGCAAGTCGAAACCCGCCTGCCCGTGCTAGCCTGGCGTGGCAACGAGCAACTGGCCATCGCCGAAATGAGCCGGGGCCGCTTGGCGCTGCACCTGCGCCAGGCCAGCGCCAGCTCGCTGCTGCGCCGTGCCGCCGAGGCGTTGAGTTTTCGGCGGCACGGCTCGGTGTTCGATGCCTACGACCAGGTGTTGAGCATGGGCTACTCGAACGATGGCAAGGCTTTGGCTTTTAGCGCCGTGCGCAACGGTCAAAATGATTTATACCTGCTGCGAGCGGGCAGCAGCAAAGTAGAACAGCTCACTAATGACTTGTTCGACGATACTCAGCCAGTGTTTTTGCCCAACGGCCAAACCCTCGTTTTCAGCTCCAACCGCTACCTCGACTCGCTGGGGCGGCCCCGCCCGGCTACCTTTCCTAACGTAGTGAACAACTACGACTTATTTGCCTACCACCTCGATGGCCGCGCCCAACCCGTGACGCCGCTCGCGAGCACCATTTCCAACGAAACCCGACCCCGCGCCCTTTCCGATACCGAGATTGTGTATTTGAGTGAGGAAAGTGGCATCCGCAGCCTATTTCGTTACTCGCTGACCACCAAAGAACGGCATCCTTTGACCAGTTTTCTGCCTAATATTCAAGATTTTGATTACAGCCCCCTGAGCCACGCGCTGGCGTTTGTGGCCCCGGCGCAGAGCCGGGCCAACGTCTACCTCTACCCCGATTATCCGCTGCCGACAGCCCTGCCGCTGGTCAAAACTACCCGCCAGCAAACGTTGGAAGCCCGCTCGGCCCCCGCCCCGGCCGCCGTCAAGCCCAGCCCGCCCAAAGCCGCAACGCCTGATTCGGCTGGCACCAACTCCGCTGCCAAGTCCGCCAACCGCGCTGCCAATGCCGGTCCTCGCCGCGCCAACGAAACCGTGAACACGGCCGATTACACCTTTGAGGAAGACGAGCCGGCCCCGGCCCCCAGCACCCGTAAGCGGCGTGCGGCCGCCGTGTCGGCCACGCCCGGTGCCCTACCGCCCCCCGTAAGCACCGTGACTGGCCCCTTTCGGCACGACACGCGCTTCATGGCCGATAACATCTCGACGGCCGTTTACGCTGACCCATTGCTGGGCATTGGCCTGCAATTCAAGGCTCGCCTCACCGATGCCCTTGAGAATCAGCGGTTCGACGCCAGCATTTATAGCCCATTTGGTGATATTCTGCGCACCACCAACCTTACTGCTTCCTACCTCAACCAAACCAAGCGCTACGACTGGGGTGTGGCCTACCAGAAGCAGGCGTATTTTTTCGACACCGAAAATGCCGGGCGGGTTCGCTTTGCCCGTCAAGAACTTGCGCCCACGGTGGCTTATCCGCTCACCCACGCCCTGAGCGTGCGCAGTGGCCCCCGCTACGTCAATACCTCGCAAACCGTGGTGGGAAATTTCTCGACTCAAAACGACGTTACCACCAACTTTTTAGGTTACCAAGCCGAATTGGTCTTTGATAACGCCATCAATACCGGCGTGAATATGCCACGGGGCACCCGGATGAAAATCAGCCTATTGCAGCTCAACAGCATCAGCAATGGCAACCACAATTTTGGTAAGCTCACCATCGACCTGCGCCACTACCAGCGCCTGCACCGCTCGCTGGTGTGGGCTAACCGGGCCAGCTACGGGCAGTTTTTTGGACCCCAAACCCAAACCTTCCGCCTGGGCGGTATGGACAACTGGCTGAACGCGGCCACCGTCAACCCCACCCAAACCATCAACGACCCCAGCCAAGTATTTTATCAGCAGTTCATCACCAACCTGCGGGGGTTCGACTACAACGTGCGCACTGGCCCGCGCTATGTGTTGTTTAATAGTGAGTTGCGTTTTCCTATTGTGCAGTACTTTGCTCACCGCCCCATCTACTCAGGCTTCTTCCGCAACTTGCAGCTTGTTGGCTTTGCCGATGCGGGCACGGCGTACTCAGGGGCCAACCCGTTCAGCGAAAACAACTCCTTCAACACCCAGATTGCCGGGGGCAACGGCAACCCGTTCACGGCCACCGTCACCAACTTCCGCAACCCATTCCTTATTGGGTACGGCGCGGGCATTCGCACCACACTGCTAGGCTTTTACGCCAAGCTGGACGTAGCCTGGGGCCAACAAGACTACGTGACCAAAGGGCCAAAGCCGTACGTCACCCTAGGATACGATTTTTAGGACCTGGCTTGGATTCTCAACTGACAGTGGCCCGCTCCACCACCGGCCATGGCTGACATTCCCCGCCCCTGACGGTTGTATCTTTGTGGCTTCAAAACCAGCCTTCACCCCAGCCTTGCTGCGCGATATAACCACTCTGCTAGCCAAAGACTTTCGCCTCGAATGGCGGCAACGCTCAGCGTTGGGAGGGTTGCTTTTGTACGTGGGCAGCACGGTGTTTGTGTGCTTTCTGAGTTTTAGCCTGCGCGGCGGCACCCCGCCCCCACCCGCCTGGAATGCCCTGCTGTGGATAATCCTGCTTTTTGCGGCCGTGAACGCGGTAGCCAAAGGCTTTATGCAGGAAAGCGCCGGCTTGCGGTTGTACTACTATTCGCTGGTGCCCCCGCAAGCTGTTATTCTGGCTAAAATGCTTTACAACGCCTTGCTATTGTTGGCAGTAGCCACGGTGGCGCTGTTTCTGTACGTGGTTTTGCTTGGCAACCCGATTCAGAATTTAACGCTCTTTGTGGGCAATCTGGCGCTGGGCGCGGTGGGCTTTGCCACTACGCTCACGCTGGTGTCGGGCATTGCGGCGCGGGCCGGCGGCAACGGCGCTACGCTGATGGCTGTACTGGGCTTCCCGGTGATGATACCCATGCTGCTGCTGCTCATCCGGGTGAGCAAGAATGCGTTGGACGGGCTGGATTGGAGCGTGAGTAGCTCCTCGGTTACCACGTTGGTGGCGCTGAACTTATTGGTGGGTGCCGTGTCGTATTTATTGTTTCCGTACCTGTGGCGCGGCTGATTTTTTTATCCGATGAGCAAACCCGTTTTAGGCATTATCATTTCCGTTATCAGCCTGCTGCTGACCATATTTGCCGTGTGGGGCGGGCAGCGACTCATTGAGCAGCGCAGCGCTGGCCTGGCCTGGAAAGCGCTTACCGTGCTGCTGCTGCTGGCCGCTTCAACCGCAGGCCTGCTGATTGACGTGCCGCGCCTGCCCATCGTCAACGAAAGCATCCGCAACCTGTTCTTTCACGTGCCCATGTGGTTTGCCATGATGCTGGTGTTGCTCGTATCGGTTTGGTATTCGGTGCGTTATTTGCGAAATCCTTCGGTCAGGCTCGATATTTTGAGTCACGAGGCCGCCAAGGCAGGCATTGTGTTGGGCCTGCTGGGCCTGGCAACCGGCAGTTTGTGGGCTAAGTACACTTGGGGCGCGTGGTGGACGCCCGACCCCCGCCTTAACGCCGCTGCCGTGGCCCTGCTCATCTACGGTGGCTACCTGGTGTTGCGCGGCTCCTTCCGCGACGAGCAGCAACGCGCCCGAATATCCGCCATTTATAATATTTTTGCCTTCGCGGCGGCTATTCCACTGCTGTTCATCCTGCCCCGCATTTCGGGCAATAGCCTGCACCCCGGCCAGACCGGCAACCCTGGCTTCAACAAATACGACCTCGACAGCACCATGCGCCCCGTATTTTACGCGGCCGTCATCGGCTGGATTTTATTCTCCTTCTGGCTCACCCAAGTTAGCAGTCGTCTCAGCCTTCTTCAGGAAAAAATTAATGAGAATCAGTAGCTTGACCCGTCACCTCATCCGTGCCATCTTATTGCTCGTGCTGCTGGCGCAGCCCCTCGCCCGCTGCCTGGCTCAGGCTGCAACCGTCGCCGCCACCGAACCCGAAATGGCAGACGGCCTCCGCCAAAGCGGCAAAATTTACGTGGTGGTAGCTTCCGTCATCGTCATCGTGGCGGGCTTGCTGGCGTACTTGATTTCGCTCGACCGCAAGGTGAGCCGGTTGGAAAAACTAACCCAAGACCAGGCCTAACCCCAGCAATTACTGGGTTCGCTCAAATCTTTCGGCCAGAAAGATTGTTTTTTAGAGCCGAAACGCCAGCGTTGCTAACGCCGCAGTCAGCGAAATCATCCTATAATCAGCCTTAAAATCAGTGATGAAAAAGTCCCACCTCTTCGCTCTCGGCATTATTGCCGTAGCTGTGGCCATCATCCTCAGCACTACCGCCGATGCCAGCGTTTACGTTGGTTTTGGCGAAGCCCGCGCCCGCGCTGCCGAGGGAAATAACACCAAGGTTCACGTAGTGGGCCGGTTGCTACGCAATGCCCAAAAGCAAATTGTAGGCTTGGAGTACGACCCTATAAAAGACCCCAACTACTTTGCCTTCACGCTGGTCGATTCGACCCACGTGGCGCAGCGTGTAGTGTACAACGAGCCCAAGCCCCAGGATTTTGAAACCTCCGAACAGGTCGTCATCACCGGCTGCATCAAAAACGACGTGTTTCTGGCTGATAAAATTCTGCTGAAGTGCCCCAGCAAGTACGTGAAGAAGGATTTGAAGAGCGGGGAACTGGCGGCGGCCAACACTATGTATCAGCGTTAATTAAAACTAATGACTGTCAGTCTTTTGACAACATTTTCACATACCCAACCGAACCTTTGTCCGCTACTGTGGTACCGAAGCGGAATATGCCGAGATATCGGCCGAGTTGATAGATAAATCACTGGCGCGTTGCCATCTACATTAATTGGGCACTACCGATGCTGTCGGCATTTACGGCCGCAGCCTTTGCCGTGGTATAAGCACTCAAAGCGTAACTTTTGCGCTGTGAGTGCGACCCACCGCCCGAATGCAATTTAATTGAAGTTAACTGTATGAATCTATTTATCGGCCAGTTGGGCCATTTTAGCGTCATTGTAGCGTTCGCGGCGGCGCTGGTAGCGGCGTACAGCTACTTCCAGGCGGCGCGGGGGCGCGCACTCGACGCGCCCGAAACGAGTTGGCGGCGCATTGGGCGGGCCGCTTTCCTGGTACACGGCGCGGCCGTGCTGTCGGTGGTGGTGTGCTTGTTCAACATCATTCACGCCCACCGCTACGAGTACTATTACGCCTGGAGCCACAGCTCGAACCACCTGCCGGTGCAGTACATGATTTCCTGCTTTTGGGAAGGGCAGGAGGGCTCCTTTCTGCTCTGGATTTTCTGGCACGTGGTGTTGGGCCTGATAATCATTCGGTTCAACCGCCGTTGGGAAGCCCCGGTGATGGCCGTTTTCAGCGGCGTGCAACTCTTTTTGGTGAGCATGATACTCGGCGTTGTGCTGGGCGGCATCAAGGTTGGCTCCTCGCCCTTTATCCTGCTGCGCGAGTTTTTGACCGACCTGCCGGTGTGGAAAACCAACCCCAACTTCGTGCCCAAAGACGGCACCGGCCTCAACGCGCTGCTTCAGAATTACTGGATGGTGATACACCCGCCCACGCTGTTTCTGGGCTTCGCCCTGACGCTGGTGCCGTTTGCCTTTGCCATTGCGGGCCTCTGGAAACGCGAGCTAACCGCCTGGGTGAAACCCGCTTTGGCCTGGACATTGGTGGGCGGTGCCGTGCTGGGCGTGGGCGTAGTGATGGGCGCCTACTGGGCCTACGAAACCCTCAACTTCGGCGGCTACTGGAACTGGGACCCCGTCGAAAACGCCGTGTACATTCCGTGGCTGGTGCTGGTGGCCAGTATGCACGGGCTGGTGCTGTGGCAGCGGCGGCGCGTGGGCCTGCGGATGTCGTTCGCACTGGTCATCAGCACGTTTATTTTGATTTTGTACGCTACTTTTCTTACCCGAAGCGGGGTTTTGGGCAACGCCTCGGTGCATTCGTTCACCGATTTGGGGCTGTCGGGGCAATTGTTGATTTACCTAGGCATTTTTACCGTGCTGGCGGTGGCGCTGTTGGTGCGGCGCTGGCGCGAAATCCCCATGTCGGAGAAAGAGCTGTCAGGATACAATGCCGAGCTGTGGGTGTTTGTGGGCGCTACCGTGCTGTGCCTGGGGGCGTTTCAGGTGCTGTTCACCACCAGCATTCCGGTGTATAACTCATTTATCGGTTTGCTGGGCTTCAAGCATGATGTGGTGATGGCCCTCCCGTTTGGCAGGCACCTGACCCTTATCAAGACAAATGCAGCTATTCCCGCCGACCAAATTGCCCACTACTCCAAGCTGCAGCTGTGGATGGGCGTGGGCGTGGCCCTGCTTTCGGGCCTGGCCCAGGTGATGTGGTGGCAGCGCAACGACCGCACAACGCTCGTCAACGCCCTCACGGCCCCGGCCCTGCTGGCCATGCTCGGCACGGCGCTGACGGTGCTGCTGGTGCGCTACAACGGCCTAACCATCAGCATCCCGTACCAACTACTGGTGTTGGCGGGGCTGTTTGGGGTGCTGGCTAATTTCGGCACCTTGTTTACGTTGTGGCGGCGCAACATAATGCTTTCGGGCGGGGCCGTGGCCCACCTGGGCGTGGCCCTGATGCTGCTGGGCATCCTGGCCTCGTCGGGCTACTCCAATATTATTTCGCGCAACGTGTCGGGCCTGCTCTACTCCCGCGAGTTTACC
>JANXUO010000179.1 GCA_025356245.1 Hymenobacter sp. | reverse complement strand
ATCAGGGTTTCGGTGCGCTCGATGCCTTCGATGAGCTGCACGCGGTCGTGCAGCACGTCGCGCAGGTGCTGGGTGTCGCGGCAAATGAGGCGGGCAAACACGCCGTAGGCCCCGGTGGTGAAGTGGATGCTGACCACCTCCGGAATTTCGCGCAGCTGCTCTACCACGCTGGCGTACACCGAGCTACGAAGCAGGTAAATGCCCAAAAAAGCATTTACGCCGTAGCCGAGCTTCTGGAAGTCAATGCGCAGCGTGGCTCCCTGTACAATGCCCAACTCTTCGAGGCGGGCCATGCGCACGTGCACCGTGCCGCCCGATACGTGGACTTTGCGGGCAATTTCGGTGTAGGGCATTTTCGCATCCTGAATGAGCAAATTCAGGATTTTTCGGTCAGTATCATCAAGTTCGTAATTACGGGCCATATTAAAAGGGGGGAATTGCAGGGGCTGCAAAGTTAAGGGCTATAAATTTAACTTATTGCAAATTTTTACAAATAACTACGAAAAACTTGCAACGAATGAGCGGCATTGCCTATCTTTGCAACGGTCAAAAGCAAAAGGCTTGCGACATATACTGTAGTGTGGTGAAACTGGCAGACACACCCTCTTATCTCGGGGGTGGAGGTTTGGGATAAAGCGGTGTCAAAACCGGCTAACCACTTCGTGGAGGTTCAAGTCCTTCCGCTACAGCAGAGGTTGGTTGAGGAGAAGAAGAGGGGAAACGGCGTTGTGCATCTGGGTGGATGCATTACCCACATTGAAGAGGCGATACCTGGGTGGGTGTCGCCTCTTCGTGTTTTGGGGAGGTGCTCACCGCGCCGCTACGGGGCTGTGCTGCCGGTAAGCCTGAAGGCCAGCGTCGAGGAAGGCGGCAAACTGGTCGGCATCGGGTTCGTAGGCCATGGGGGCGGCGAGGGCGTGGGCGCGGTCGGTGGGCAGGTTGGGGTCGAGCAGAGCGTAAAGGGGTTGGGCGTTGCCTTGGAAGTTAGAGAGTTGCAGGTCGGCGTTTTGTTTGCCCAAGCTGGTTTTGAGTTGTTGGTCGCGGGGCGAAGTGTACCACTGGGCCTGGGGCAGCTCGGTTTTGTCGTCTACGTACAGGGCCACCACCACGTAGTCGTTGCGCAGGTGGGCCAGCACGCGCGGGTCGGCCCACACGGTGGCTTCCATTTTGCGGCAATTGACGCAGGCGTGGCCCGTGAAATCGACAAACAGCGGCTTGCCCTGGGCGCGGGCGCAGCGCCGGGCCTGCTCCAAATCGAAGTAGCCCGTCAGGTTTTGAGGAAGCTCCAGAAACTCGGCGTGGCGGGGCGTTTCGCAGGCAGTGAGCTGATGAGCTGGTGAACTGGTGAGCTGCGACGGTGCGGCCAGTGTGAAATCGTGCTTGCTCTGGGGCGGCAGGTAGCCCGCCAACAGCGGCAGCGGTGCTCCGAACAAGCCGGGCACCAAGTACACCATGAAGCTGAACGACAGGATGGCCAGCAGCAAGCGGCCCACGCTGAGGTGCCCTAGCTCCGAGTCGTGCGAGAGCCGGAACTTGCCCAACAGGTACAACCCCAGCAGGCCCGCCAGTACTATCCACAGCACCAGGTACAGGTCGCGCGGGAGCAGCTGCCAGTGGTAGGCCAAGTCGGCCATGCTCAGAAACTTAAGCGCCAGGCCCAGCTCCACAAAGCCCATCACCACCTTTACCGTGTTGAGCCAGCCGCCCGAGCGGGGCAGGCTTTTGAGCCAGGCCGGAAAAATGGCAAACAGCGTGAACGGCAGCGCGAAGGCCAACGAAAAGCCCAGCATTCCAATCACGGGCGTAAGCCGTTGCCCCTGCGCGGCCATCGTCAGGATACTCGTGACGATGGGGCCGGTGCAGGAAAACGACACCAATACCAGCGTGAGGGCCATGAAAAACACCCCGCCCCAGCCGCCTTTGTCGGCCTGCGCATCAATTTTATTGACCAGGCCGCTGGGCAGCGTTATCTCAAACAGCCCCAAAAACGACAACCCAAACACGACAAATACCGAGAAGAAAATAAGGTTCGGCAGCCAGTGGGTGCTGATGAGATTGAGGGCATCCGGCCCCAGTAAAATGGTGACCAGTAGGCCCAGTACCACGTACACGAAAATGATGGACAGTCCGTAAACCGCCGCCTTCAGAATGCCGCGCTGCCGGCTATCAGAACCACTGGTGAAAAACGAAACCGTCATCGGAATCAAGGGAAACACGCAGGGCGTGAGCAGCGCCCCCAACCCCGCCAGAAACGCCCCGAAAGCAAAAAACCACAGGCTGCCCTGCGCGGGCGGGGTGTTGCGGCCGGCTGGGACTACGGTTGCAGCCGTTGGCTGCCTGCCTATATTCTCCGTTGTGGGGGGCTGGGCCACGGCTTGGGCCGTTGCCGTATCGGGGGGGATTGGGGCTATGTTGGCTGGTGCGCGGTCGTTGGGTCGTTTGAGGGCGGTAGCGGCGCGGGCCGCCGTGCTGTCGGTTGCCATTTTTTGCCGGGCCTGCAACACGGCGGCAGTGGCTTTGGCCGCGGCGGGGGCCACGCCCGCTATGGCCATCGGCCCCCAGGTCAGGGTTTCGTTGCCGGGCACGCAGCGGCCGTCCACGTCGGTGCAGGTTTGGTAGTCGGCTTCGGCTTTGATGGTGAGCGGACCGGGTTTCAGGACCTTAATGCGCTGGCGGATTTGACCGGTTTTCTCCCAAAAGGCCACCTCGCCCTTGAATACGTCGTCCTGCTCGTGGTGCGATTTTACCGATTCGGGCTTGCCAATCAGCTTGTAAGCGGCACTCGGGGCAAATTTGAGGGTGAAAACCACCGGGCCCACATCCTCGCTGAAATCGGTGGCGTAGAGGTGCCATTTGTCGTCGATGCGGGCGTTTACCAGCAGCGTCAGTTCGTCGCCGGGTTTGGCCGTGGGCTGGCTCAGGGCGGTGCTGAGGTGGGTGGGGGTGAGAATTTGAGCCTGGGCCACGCGGCCCAGCACGCCGAGCAGCAGCACGAGAAATAATCGAAAATACATCATCAACAACAAAGATGGGTAGCGTGAAGTGTGGGCTGCGTGAGGAAGCAAAAACGCCCGGATGTGCGTGGGTTGTAGCGCCCGCGCTACTGCCTGTGGGGGACTTGGTTGGCCCGGTACGCAATGATTTTCCGCGCTTTTCCGGCACAAAATAACAGCGTCCACACCACAAACAGCCGGCCCAAAAGTTCGGGTGGCCAACCACCTGCGCCAAACGCCGTACTTTTGAGGGATAAAGGCCCCCAAACCGACTGCGTTGCCGGGAGCCGCCGACATGGGTTTAAAAATTTTACTTACACTACTGCTCGTTCTGCTGAACGGGTTTTTCGTTGCCGCCGAATTTTCCCTCATCCGGGTGCGGCTCTCGGCCATCGAGTTAAAAGCCAAGGAGGGCAACCGGTTTGCCCAGCTAACCGTGGGGGTGCTGGCCAACCTTTACGCCTATCTGTCGGCCACGCAGTTGGGGGTCACCATTTCGTCGCTGTTGCTGGGTGCGGTGGGCGAGGAAGTCACCACCGAACTCATTCTGGGCACCATTCACCGCTTGGGCCTGACCATGAGCGCCGACACCGCCCACAGCATTGCTGTGCCCGTGGGCCTGGTCATCATCACCATTCTGCACGTCGTATTCGGCGAGCTGCTGCCTAAGGCCTTCGCCATCCAGCGCTCCGAAACCGTGAGCCTGGCGCTGGTGGCCCCGCTGCGGATTTTTTACATCATCACGCTGCCCCTGACGTGGTTTCTCTCCAAGCTCTCCAACGTGCTACTTGGCCTGGTGGGCGTGAGCAACGTGCATGGCACCGAGGCCCACACCTCCGACGAGCTGCGCCTGCTGCTCGACCAAAGCAAGGAGAGCGGCGAAATACAAGACTCAGAGCACGAGTTGATTGAAAACGTTTTTCAGTTCAACGACCGCATGGTGAAGCAGATTATGGTGCCTCGCACCAAGCTCTCGGCCCTCGACGTGCACGCCCCGGAAGAAACCATCCTCGAAACTGTATTCACCGAAGGCTACTCGCGCCTGCCGGTGTTCGAAGGCAACATCGACAACATTGTGGGCGTGCTCTACGTCAAAGATTTGCTCCCCATCATCCGCCGCCGCGAACCCGTGGACCTGGCCCGCATCATGCGGCCGGCCTACTTCGTGCCTGAAACCAAAAAGATAAACCGCCTGCTCCGGCAGTTTCAACGCAAGCACATCGTCATGGCCGTCGTCAGCGACGAGTTCGGCGGCGTGTCGGGCATCGTCACCATCGAAGACATCATGGAAGAGTTGGTGGGCGAAATTCAAGACGAGTACGACAACGAAGTGCCGGTGGTGGAGAAGATTTCCGAAACCGAGTACCGCGTGAACCCCGCCACGCCCATCTCCGACGCCAACGAATTCCTGCCCTTCCCCCTGCCCGAAGGCGACGACTACGAAACCGTGGGCGGCCTGCTCGGCGTCATCTACGGCAGCATCCCCGAAGTCGGCGACGTGGCCGTGCTCGACCCCTACGAGTTCCGCATCCTGGCCCGCGCCGGCCGCGTGGTAGAGCTGGTGCAGCTGCGCGTGACGGGCAGTTTCGGAGACGGTGAGGGCGACCCGTCGGGGCCAGCGGTGGGGTAAACAGCTAGCGCGACGCGGCCAGCACGGCACTGCCAAAGGACGAAAGCCGGGCCGTCGCCTTCTTACCAGCCCGAAACACCAAGCGGCCGGCGTTACCCCGGCGCACTTGCACAGCGTAGTCGGGGCCGCGCAGAAAATCGCGCAGTAGCACCGGCGCGACCGTGGCCTCGAAGCGGGTGAGGCGGGCGTTGCCGTGGGTTTCCGAAAAAAGTATTTTCGGCGCGGAAAGCACCAACAGCCGCGCACCAGCGGCGAGCCACAGCGTATCAGCGGCCGTAAAAGCCGCTCCTCCGGTGGGCAACACCACCGATAGGTGCAGCAGGCCCGGCCGTACCGCGCCAGCGGAGTCCCGGACTACCAAATCGAGGTCGGCGTAGGTTTTATCTGCCCCCGGCAGGCGCACCGGCAGCAAAAACCGCTGCGTAACGCCCGGCGACACGTAAAATTCGCGGTAGCCGTTGGGGCTGGGCTGGGGCGGCTCGCCTTTGCCCCGGCCACCAGCCGCCATACTACCCGGCGACACGCACCCCGAAAAACCTGCGGCCAGCAACGCGGCGGCGGCCAACGGCCAGAGTCTGGTCATGCTCATAGCAGGAGGTTGCCCTTGAACAACGGCTTGGACACATAGTAACTGCGGGCCACGGCCGAGTCGGCGGTGAGAAGGTTGATGACGTGGGTGTTGCCCGATTTAGCGGCTTTGCCCACATAGCGAACGTCGTATTCGCCGCGCCGCACGTTTTTCAGCAGCGCCAAGCGGCCGTTGCCGTGTGGCTCAGCCCGCTCAACCACCAACTGCCACACGCTGTCGGGGGCTGTGAGGGCAGCGAGCCGGGCCGGCACGGGCGACATCACCAGGCCCAGGTACACGGTTTCGGTGCCGGTGCCGCGCACCAGGCGGTGCAGGGGCTGGTTGAAGCGCGGGTGAAAGTTGAACCGTTGCTCGTAGAAGGTGGTGGCAGCGGCATCGGGCGTAACTTCCTGGTCCGTCTTTCCCAGCCGGTAAACCGCCGTGGGGCCAAAATAAACCGCCCGGTCTTGCGAGCGGCCGGGTTGGCAGTTGCTCGTCAGGCCGGCCAGCAGCGCAAGGACGAGGGGGCTGAATCTATAAAATTGCATGGAAGGTTATGAGCAAAAAGAAGCGGGAACCAAGGTGCAATACCTCAGCTCCCGCCCATTAGCAACCGAGCAAGCTCAATTGCTCACCAAACTTACTCGCCCGTTACGATGGTCTTGTAGGTTTGAAGGATTCCGAGGATATCCGACACTTTCATATCCACGGTCGCCACGCGGGTGATGCCGCCTTTTTTAGCGGCTTTCATGATGGAAGCATCGCCGCCAAAAGACAAGACATGGAGAAAAACCTGCGCCTCGGCTTCGCCCATTTTCGACCCGATGGGGTTGCTGGAAACAGCCACCGGCAGCGTGATGGAACACGAGGAGAGAGTAAGTGCGGCGAACGATGCCGCCAGGAAGAAAAACTTTTTCATGAATGAAAAAAAGAAATGAAGTGATTGACTTGTGCTGCGGTCAAACAGCCTCAAATCGGGTGCAAGTTACCACAACCGTGGCAATTATAGGGCGTGTTGATGTTCTTATGCTGGTGTTTTTGCTGTAAACCAACTGGCATACAACTGATAATTCCCCGCCGTCCGCAACATCCCCGCCCGCTGTTCGTCCGTCACGGGCTTGATTTTGCGGGCCGGCACCCCGGCGTAGAGGTAGCCCGGCTCGCACACAAAGTTCTCCAGCACCACGGCCCCGGCGGCGATGATGCAGCCTGTGCCCACCACGACGTGGTCCATCACGATAGCCCCCATGCCGATGAGCACATCATCAGCTACCGTGCAGCCGTGCACCAGCGCCCGGTGCCCGATGCTGACGCGGCTGCCGATGCTAAGCGGGGCCGTTTGGTAGGTGCAGTGCAGCACCACGCCGTCCTGAATGTTGGTTTCGTCGCCGATGCGGATGCTATGCACATCGCCCCGAATTACGACCCCAAACCACACCGTGCAGCCCCGGCCCAGCACCACATCGCCGACGATGGTGGCATTGTCGGCCACAAAGCAGTCGGCCGGAATGGTGGGGTGGATGCCGTGAACGGGGAGGATAAGGGGCATGAGCGGTAGCGCCAAGCCTTCGATTGGCGCGTGATGGGTTAGGGGCTGGAGCAACTTCGTGATTCGTGTGCGTAGCACCAAGTGAGCCTTTGCTTGGTGCGAAAGGGGTGCCCTACTAAGGCATTACGCGCCAAGCAAAGGCTTGGCGCTACAGCAAATCGGGCCGGCGGGTGCGGGTGCGCTCCACGGCTTGCTCGTGGCGCCACTCCTCAATTTTGGGCAGGTTGCCGGAAAGCAGGATTTCGGGTACCGCCCGCCCGCGCCATTCGGCCGGGCGCGTGTACACGGGCGGGGCCAGCAGGTCGTCCTGAAACGAGTCGCTGAGGGCCGATTCTTCGTTGCCCAGCACACCGGGTAGCAGCCGCACGACGGCATCAACGAGGATAGCAGCGGCCAGCTCGCCGCCGCTCAGCACGTAGTCGCCCACGCTGATTTCGTGGGTGATGTAGGCTTGCCGAATGCGCTCATCAATGCCCTTGTAGTGGCCGCAGAGCAGAATGATGTTGCCCAGCAGCGAGAGGCGGTTGGCCAGCGGCTGCCGCAGGGTTTCGCCGTCGGGCGTGAGGTAAATAATGGCGTCGTAGGGGCGCTGGGCCTGTAGTTCGTCCATCCAAGCGGCAATGGGCTCTACGCGCAGCACCATGCCCGCGCCGCCGCCAAATACGGTATCGTCGATTTGGCCGTGCCGGTTAATGGCGCGTTCGCGGAGCTGGTGGACGTGGATTTCGGCCAAGCCTTTGTCCTGCGCCCGCTTCACAATGGAGTGGGCGAAGGGGCTGACGAGCAGTTCGGGCTGGCAGGTGAGGATGTCAAGCCGCATGAATCACGAATTTAGACGATTTTGGGGAATTGCGCGAAGTCTGGGCTACTCCTGGCCGGGTTTCACTTGGTCATCGTTGACCGGTTTTTTTGATTGAGTGGCTTACTCAGCTTCGTCCTGGGCGCGGGTCGAGGGTTTGAGGTACACGTCGAGCAAGCCTTCGGGCAGGTTTACAAATACTTTGCGGGCGTAGTGGTCGGCGTGGCTCACGATGTTGCCGGCTACCGGAATCAGGACTTCCTGGCCCTGGTAGCGCATGGCCAACACATCTTGCTGCGGCAGCTCAAAGAAGTTCTCGACCGTGCCCAACTCGCCGGCAGCGGCATCCACCACCGCGAAGCCGATGACGTCGTGGAAGTAAAACTGGTCGGCTTGTAGCTTGGGCAGCTCTTGCAGCGGCAGGTGCAGGCTGGCGTGGCGCAGCGGCTCAGCTTCCTCGATGCGGTCAATTCCGCGCAGCTTCAATAGCACGCCTTTGTCGCCGGGCTGAATTTGGACGCTCTCGACGGGGTAGGCCACCAGGTTGGTGGGCGTGGCTTTGAGGGCGAGGTAAATGGTTTTGAGCTTTTTGTACGCCTGGGCATTGTCGGCGTCAAACTGCGCCGTCACGTGGCCTTTCAGGCCGTGGGTTTTCAGCACGTAGCCGAGTTGGTAAGTTTCGTCGAG
>JANXUO010000060.1 GCA_025356245.1 Hymenobacter sp. | reverse complement strand
GGCGGAACCGCGCCGCACCGCGCGGGGCCTGCACCTGGCTCAGGGTCAGCGCTGTATCGGAGCGCAATAGTTCCAGGTACGGCTGCAGGACGGCGTAAGTGGCGGTGGTGTCGGGCAAGGCCAGCACCGGCGACCGCACCGGCGCGACGACCGGTATCGCCCTGAGTGCGGCCACCGGGCCGGTAGCCTGCGCCCAGCCCGCCACTGCTTGTAGCAGCCCCCACATCAACAGCAGCACCTTCAACTTTCCCATGTTTCTGACACCTGCGTCAGCACTTCTTTACGCAAAGTGCCGACGGGTTGGACTGCCGAATATCGGCCAAGTCAGGATAAATACTGTGACCCTTGCATCCTAAGATAATAACAAAGTAAGCGCCGGGCCACCGCAGTAGCCGAAAATTTTGCTATACCCCACGTTACATTTTGAGTAACCGGCCTTGAAAAACAAGATTTAAGACCGACCTTTTATTGACACAAATTGTTGATAAACAATAAAATAAATAATCGGTAACATCGACGGCAGGATTGGTAACCTACGGGCTAACACGTGGGCAAGCGAAAGTTGCTACTTGCGTCGTCTTCCGGGTCCACCGCCAACAGCACAGGGACGGAATGTCGGCTCATTTCAGCGCATCACCAACCCCCATTTCCCCATTCTCATGAGAACACCTCAATTCCTGTTCGCCGCGTCCAAAGAAGCGTCGCGGCTACCTCTGTTGCTCCGGTGGCCTTGGCTGCTGACGCTACTCGTCGGCCTCGCGCTGGGCCTGCTGGCTCCGCAACGCAGCCAGGCCCAGGCCCCTGGCAATGACCTTTGCGCCAGCGCTGCCCCACTAACGGCCGCGACAACCTGCACCCCCATCGCCGGCACCCTGGACGGGGCCACCGCCGATGCAAGCTTTGATGCTTACTACGACGTGTGGTATTCCTTCACCGCCACCGGCACCGAGAACCACGTGGTGGTGGGTGGCACAGCGGGCGGCAACCTCGTGACGGTGGTGTACGGCACTTGCCCCAACAGCAGCACCCCGGTGGTGTCATACAACAGTTCTTCTACCAACCACTACCTGACGGGCCTTACCCCTGGGCAGCCATACAAGGTGCGGGTGTACGACATTACCAACACCGTTCACACCGGTGGCTCTGGCAACTTCACCATCTGCCTGACCAAGCCGTTCACTCCCACTCCGGCCAACGACTTGTGCAGCAGCCCCCAGGCCATCGTGCCGGCCATGCCCTGCACGAGCACCAACGGCACGGTGGGCGGTGCCCTGGCCGACCCCAACCTGGATGAAAAGAACGACGTGTGGTATTCCTTCGTGGCGACCAGCTCCCAGCACCACATCACGGTAACTGCCACCGGCGGGGCCACCCTTACGACGGAAGTGTACACCAGCACCTGCCCGAACAGCGCGAGTACGCCGCTGTTTCACAATGCCCCCCTGGCAACCGGCCTCACGACGGGCGCCACCTACCTCGTGCGGGTGTTTGATTATTACTCCGACTCGGGCTTCCTCTCGCCAGCGGCCGGGGCCTTTACCATTTGCATTGATAACCTCAGCACCGCCCCGGCCAACGACGAATGCGCCACGGCCATCGGCCTGGGCACCATCAACAGCACCTGCACTGCCACCAGCGGCACGGTGTACGGCGCTACCCAATCGGGGGTGGGCGGCGGCGCCGGTACGGCCGATGACGACGTGTGGTATTCCTTCGTGGCGACCAACGCCCGCGCTGGCGTGTACCTCACCAACACCGGCGGGCTTGACTTGGTGGTGGACCTGCGAACCTCGCCCTGCGCGACGACCAGCAACATTCGCTACGGCGACCAGGCGGGTGGCACGGCGGGCACCGTGGACAGCGTGAGCGTGCATAACCTGGTGGTGGGCACTACCTACTTCGTGCGGGTTTTCTCGTTTGGCAGTACGCCCGCCACGGCGGCCAATGGCACTTTCACGCTGTGCGTGACCACGCCTGGCGTGTGCGCCCCGCCCACGGCCCTCAACGTGTCGAACATCACCAACACCGGTGCCCAACTGAACTGGGCGGCGGGCGCGGCCGGCGTGCAATACCGGGTGGAGTACGGCCCCACGGGCTTCACGCCCGGCACCGGCACAGTGGTGACTACGGCGTTTGCTACAACTACCATCACGGGGCTGAGCCAGGCCACGGCCTACCAGTTTTATGTAACCCAAACCTGCGCTTCCACCGTGAGCAGCGTGCGGGTTGGCCCGCAAGCCTTCAGCACCACCGGCCTGACGACCTTGACGGTGAACGCACCCGGCACAAACGTACCCACCGGCACTTACGATAACGTGGTTGTAACGCCCACCGGCGTCGCCATCATCACCGGCACCCTGACGGTGAACGTGGCCATGACCGTGCAGCCGGGCGGCATTTTGGTCAGCAATTGCCAGCAAATCGTCGGGGCGGGCACCTTCACGCTGGGTTCTGGCGCTGAGCTGCGGATATGCGACCCATCTGGCATTTATGCCACCGGCAACACCGGCCCCATCCGGGTAACCGGCACCCGTAGCTTCAGCACCGATGGCCTGTACACCTACAACGGCACCATATCGCAAAGCAGCGGGTCGGGCCTGCCGGGCACGGTGCGCGAGCTGACGCTCAACAACCCGGCGGGCTTGGTACTGACCAATACCGGCGTGGATATTACGCGGGTCTTGCGCCTGACCAGCGGCAACTTCAACACCAATGTCCTGCCCGTCCGGCTGCTGTCGAATGTCAACGGCACTGCCTTGGTGGACAACACCGGCGGGGTGATAACCGGCGGCCCCGTGCAGGTGGAGCGCTACGTGAACAACACCCTCAACCTCGGCCTGGGCTACCGCCATTTCTCGGCCCCGGTGCAGGGTGCCGATGTAAACCAACTGGCCACCAGCGGCTCGTCCATCGTTACCAATCCGGCCTACAACCTGGCCACAGCGGCCGTGAAACCGACTATCACGCCTTACCCCACGGTGTTCAGCTACGACCAGAACCAGGTGCCCCTGGGTAACACGGCTGCTGACTTTGACCAGGGCTGGCAGTCGCCGGCCAGCAACGCGGCCACGCTCAACACCATGCGGGGCTACACCACCCAAGTGAGCGGTGGGCAAACGGCAACCTTCAGCGGACCGCCCAACAACGGGGCGCAGGCGGTAACTGGCCTTGGCAGAAGCGGCGGTGCCCAGTCGGGCTGGCATTTGCTGGGCAACCCTTACCCCTCGCCCATCGACTGGAGTACGATGACAACGGGTTTTGCGTCTACCGACAACCTGTTGAATGTGAGCGGAGCCGTGTACGTGTTCCAGACCACTGGCCGCTACGCTGGCACCTACCGCAGCTACCAGAACGGTATGGGCGGCGGCAATCCCATAATTGCCAGTGGCCAGGGCTTCTTTGTCCGCAAGACTGGGCTCGGCTCGAATGGTATTGTGCGACTGTTCAACAGCAACCGCATCACCACCTGGTCGGCCACTAACTCCACTCTCTACCGCACCGCCAACGACCCGCGTACCCACTTGGTGCTGGCCCTGGCCAGCCCCGGTGCGCCCGCCGACCAAGCTACGGTGTATTTCGAAAACGGGGCCACCCCCGGCCCCGATGCCCGCTTCGATGCCACCAAGCTGCGCAACCCTGGCGCCGCCAATATCTTCTCCCTCGCCGGGGCCGATGAGCTGGACATCAATGGCCTGCCGCTGCTTACCAATGCCCAGGTGGTAGTGCCCCTGGGCTATGCCGTAGTCGCCCCCGGCCCCTGCATCTTTAGCGTGGCCGCCTTGGCCAACCTGCCCGCCACCACCGGTGTGTGGCTGCGCGATGCCCAAACCGGCACCCTGACCGACCTGCGCCGGCAGCCTGCCTACGCTTTCGTGGCCACCGCCGGCAGCCTCAGCAGCAGCAGCCGCTTCGCCCTGGTGTTTGGGCCAGCCGGTGTGCTGGCCGCTGCCAGCCAGCTCAACGCTGCCCAGGTGGCGCTGTTTCCCAACCCCGCCCACCGCGAGGTAACGCTGCAACTGCCTGCCATGCCCACCGCCAAAGCCGTCATGGCCCAGCTCTTCAATGGCCTCGGGCAGTCGGTGCTCGTCCGCGAGCTGCCCCTCACGGCCACCGGCCTCACGGCCCGCTTCGACCTGAGCGCCGTGCCGGTGGGCGTTTACTCGCTGCGCCTCACCGCCGCTGGCACCGCGCCCGTCACCAAGCGCCTGACGATAGAATAAGTAGCCTTTAAAGCCTAAGCATCAGGTGTTGAAAAGACAAAAACTTGT
>JANXUO010000059.1 GCA_025356245.1 Hymenobacter sp. | reverse complement strand
CTCCTAAATTGCTCTACTCGGCCGCCGCCAACCGCGCTACGCAGGTTTTCAGGCTCTCGCGCCAGTGCGGAATTTCCACGCCCAGCGCGGTTTTAATTTTGGTCTTGTCCATTACCGAAAACGGCGGGCGGATGGCCTTTGTGGGGTATTCGCTGGTGCGGATGGGAATGGTCGTTACCGAAATCCCGCTCAGCTCGAAGATGGCCACGGCGAAATCGTACCACGAAGTCAGGCCCTCGTTGCTGTAATGGTAGAGGCCGTAGGCGGTGCTCTGGCTTTCGATAATACCGAGAATGACCCCGGCCAGGTCGATGGCGTAGGTGGGCGTGCCCACCTGGTCCCAAATCACGCGCAGCTCGTCGCGCTCGCGGCCCAGTTTCTGCATGGTTTTCACGAAGTTGCCGGCAAACTCCGAGTACAGCCAGCTGGTGCGCAACGTGAAATATTGGGCTGTGAGGCCGGAAATCACCTGCTCGCCTTCCAGCTTGGTGAGGCCGTAGACGCTGATGGGGGCCGTTTCGTCGGTTTCGAGCAGGGGCTGGTGGCCCGCGCCGGCAAACACGAAATCGGTCGAAATCTGGATGAGCACGGTGCCGTGTTCGTCGCAGAGACGGGCCAGGTTTGCCACCCCGTCGCGGTTGATGCGACGGGCCAGGTCTACGTCGTCCTCGGCCTTGTCCACGGCCGTGTAGGCGGCGCAGTTGATGACGTAGGCCGGACGGTACTCGGCAAATAGCGCCGCCAGGCCCTCAGGAATAAGAATGTTGGCCTGTTCTTCGGCCAGAAACACCAGGCCCGGCGTGCGCCGCTCCCGCGCAACGTGTGCCAGGCATTGCCCCAATTGCCCGAAGGCCCCAAAAACCAGTGTCGTACTCATGGCTAAAACTCGGATTGGCCCGCAAGTTAGGCCCGCCCGCTTCGTAGCCCATGCTTTCGCTCGGGCACATTGGTCCGTGCAATGCCCATGCGCGGCACGCGTTGAGGACTAAACTACGGAGCAGCCGGGCCGGGTTGCTCGCCCGGCGGCAGCTGTTTCAACCCCGCCGAAATCTCCTTGCCCACCACAACTTGCTTGTTCTTGATGGGCTCGAAACGCACCTCGCGGGGCTGCTTTTCGCTCAGGTATTTCCAGTAGCGTAGCGGCATGTGGCGGCGGTGCAGCTTCATGTTTTTGCGCTCGGGAATGTTGACGTGGTCGAAATACGTCTGCCAGAGGTGCTTGAACAGCGGTTCCCGCTCGTCGAGCACGGTGGCCGAAATAGCGGTTGATTTTGCGCCCGCCGCCGGGTTCTCGAACTGCACGATGTCGGTGCGCGTCAAATCATAATACAGCCCATAGTGGCGGCGGCGGTCGTAAATCAGCCAGCGCTGGTCGGCGTAGCGCTTGGTGAAGTGCGCGGCGATGAGCGGCAGCACGTCCATGTCGGGCTCGATGGTGGCGTGAAACAGCTCGTCGGTCGTTTTCTCAAAACGCACGAATGCCTCCATGCGGTGCTTCTCGCGGAACATCATCTGGGCCAGGCGCTGCACGCGGCGCACGTCGGCGTTGGCGTAGTTCTCCGAAATGTCCACGAGCGAGCGCAGGGCCAAATCCACGTAGCGGAAAACCAGGATTTCCCGCTCCGCATCTTCGCTCAGAAAAACGTGGTAGAGGCGGGCGCGGGCTTCGGGGTCCATCGTGCGCAGCAGGCCTTCCCACACGCGGACGGCCTGGGCTTCGTCGGTTTCGCGGTGGGCGGGGCGGGCAAACAGGCCGCTCTGGGCCGTGGCTTCGGGCTGAATGCTGTTGGGCGGCGACTTGCTTTCGTAAATGCCGAAGAGCACCGTGAGCAGGCCCTCAAACGTGCCGTCGTAGGTGTAGTCCAGCGGCGGGGCCGTGAGCGCGGGGGCTCCCGTCCGGCGCGGGCCGGCCGGGGCAAGGGCAGCAGAGGGGCGGCGGATGGGCTTCAACGACGCTGGAATAATTGCTGAACGACGGTTTGGGCCTACGCGGCCTGCTGGTGCTGCTCGCTCTGGCGGCGGGCTTCGTGGCGGGCGCGGGCCTCGTCGTGCAGCTGGCGCACCAGCGGCATCAGCTCGCTGATGCGGCAGCAGCACGAGAGGCGGTCTACTTTGCCGGAAGACGCGGTGACGGGCCGGACGGTGTTTTCGGGCTGGCGGTGGATGATTTTCAT
>JANXUO010000012.1 GCA_025356245.1 Hymenobacter sp. | reverse complement strand
TCGCCCGAAGGGCTTCGTCCGACCACTGGACCGGGTTATTCTACCACTACTTCGGTGGTTACTTTCAGGGGCAGCTCCAGGGTGTTGCGCACCGGCGACTTGCGGTCGATGGTTTCTTTGGTGCGCGTCATAGCGGCCGGGTCGGTGCCGTCTTTGCCTTTCAGTATGACTTTGTAATGCAGGCCAATGGCGCCGTTCTGGGCGGTTTTGTTGAGGCCCAGTACGCCGTGGACGTCAATGTCGAGGGTTACTTCGACGGCCAGGCGCTCGAGCTCGGTGCCGAAGAGAGCGGCGTTGGTGGCAATGCCGGCGGTGAGGCAGCCGCAGAGGCCGGCGGCGAGCAGTTCCATGGGGTTGGCGGCCGAGTCGCCCCCGCCGAGGTAGCCGGGCTCGTCCACCATGATGGTGAAGCTGCGCTCGGGGCCGCTGAGGTTGTTGCCGTTGGAATGCACCTTATCGACGGTGACTTCCGACTTGGTGCCGCCCTGCCATTCGGAGCGGGCAAAAAACTTCACATCGGCCAACGCCGCATCGGCCTTGATGGCCCCCACGAGGCCGTTGATGTTGTCGAGGTTTACCCCGTTGGGGTACGTTTTGGTGGTTTCAGCGTCCATTTTAAAAAGAAAAAAAGGTGGGTTTTGGTGGGCAAGCAGTTTTTGAGGCTTAGCGGGCGCGCAGGGCGGCCCGCAGGTAGTGCGGTGCGTGGTTGGCGGCGTCGGGTTGGGCAGCGCCTTTGGCCAGCACCTTGGCTGTGTCGCCGTGCAGCTGCACTTCGGGCGCCAGGTCTTCGCCGACGACGCGGCGGGCGGCTTCGTTGCCCGAAATCCAGCATTCTTCGTGCAGGCCCACGCCGTGGGTGTAGTGCCCGGCCAGGAATACACCGTTCAGGGCGTTGGCCGCCTGCAGGTTGGCCAGGTCGAGCTGGCGCTGGGCGGTGCCGAGGTCAGGCACGCAGTGCGAGAAGGTGTACTTGAGCAGGTTGGCGGGCTGTCCGGGTTCGTGCAGCACATACCGGTCGGGGATGGGCACGCGGGGGTTGAGGGTCGTAAAAAACGGACCCTGGTAGGGCTTGAGGCGGTATTCGAGGTTGAGGGCGTCGTTCTGGTGGCGGTTCTCGAAGTAAGTGATGGTGTAGTCGAACCCCGTGGGCTCGCCCGGCGAGGGCGTGCCGTTGTAGTCGAAGATGTTGATGTTGAACGAGCGCCAGGCTTCGGCATCGCGGGGCAGCTGGCGGGCGTCGGTGTGCACGTAGGCCGTGCTTTGGGCGTACTGGTAGCCCTGCAAGTTGGCCAGCACCTGGGCCAGGCCCGGCTGCTGCGGCAGCTGCGCCAGCACCACCAGGGCGGCGGTGGCGGGCGTGGCCACAATCACCCGCTCAAACGTGCCCCAGGTATTTTCCTGGCCCACGTCGATGACGCTGAACGTGCCGTCGTTGCCCTGCAACACGCTGGCCGCCACGTTGTAGTTGAAGCGATACAGGCCCTGGGCGGCATCGGCGGCCTGGTCGGCGGCGCTCACGTTCTGCTCGTAGTCGTACTGGAGCCAGCCCTGCAGGCGCTCCTGAAACTGCCGGGTGCCGTTCACGAAGTAGCGGCGGTCGGGGTTGGGGGCGGTGCCGTACTGGTTGTAGCCTTCCTGCAGCACGTAGTAGTGCATGATGAGCTGAATCGGCATCTGGAACGGCCCCTGCGGGTTGGCGAAATACATGCCGTTGATGCGCGGCAGCAGGAAGTTGTTCACGAAATCGGGTCCGTACTGGTAGGCCGGCTGGCCGGGCAGCGTGGGGTTGGTCAGGTACTGCTGCACCGACATCCCGGTGTAGGCCCCCTCGGTGGCGATGACGTACACGCTCTGCCAGAAGTACTGCTGGTCGGCCAGAAACTTGGTCCAGGCGGCCGTGGGGGTGCCGTCGGGGTTCAGCATTTCGGGGTAGGGGTAGGCAGTGCCGTTGGCCCCGTCGAGGGTGTACGACACCGAGCCGTCGGGTTTGGCGTAGCTGATGGTATCGTCGAGGGGCACCGACTGCACGCCCAGCTCGCAAATCAGCCGGTAGATGTTGTGGTAGGTTTTGGTGTTGTAGTCGTTCACGCCCAAGTCGGCCCAGCGGGTGTCGGAGCCCAGCTGGCAGGGCAGGGTGTGGGCGTTGCCGCCCACAGCGGCGGCACTTTCGAAGAGGTACACGCGGTGGTAGCCGCGCTCGGCCAGCGACTTGGCGGCCACCTGCCCACTAATGCCCGCGCCAATAACGGCAATGCGGCTTTCGGGCGGGAGTACTGGTGGATAAGCGTTGGATTGGTCAGTCATCAGCAGAAAAAAGGAGGTGAGGAAAAATGGCGAAAAGAACCGGCAGCGGTATTACGCAGCGAAGTAAAAGTAGTAGTCCATAAAACAATTTGACACCCACCGCCCCAAATTTTTATGAAAAAACTTTCATAAATAGCACGAAACCACAATTCTTATATAAGTTATGCCGCGTTGCCGTCGAGGCGGCTCAGGCCGTTCGTTAAGCCGACACTTGGGCTGCGAGCCCGGCTTTTATTTCGGCAATGCGGGCCTGTTTGTGACCTTCGCGCCGGGCCTGGTTGGTGGCGGTGAGGTAGTGGTGGGCCGACATAAACTTGACCTGAATTTCGTCCCAGGCTTGCTGGGAGGTAATCATGCTGCGGGCCACGAGCTCCTGGTAGAGCGTGGCCGAGATGGGGTAAAAGTCGGCGCGGCCGAGGTAGTCGAGGTCGGCGTCGCAGAGGATTTTGGCCAGGTGGGTGGGGGCCGTCTGCGGGATGCGGGTGGCCATGATGCACTCGCAAATCACGGCCAGGTGGGCGGGGGTGTAGCCCAGGACGGGCAGCACCTGGCAGGCCAAATCGCAGCCCAGGGCCTCGTGGCCGCCGTACACGGTAATAAAGCCGGCGTCGTGAAACAGCGCCGCCGTGCGCAGCAGCGTCAGCTGCTCGGCGTCGGTAATGCCCTCGGCGGCGGCTATTTCCTGGCACTGGTTCACCACGTCGAAGGTGTGGTGCAGGCCGTGGTAGTAGAGCGTCGGCGAGAGGTGTTCGCGCAGCTCTTGCGTGATGTAAGCTTCGGCCTGAGCAACGTTCATGGGACTGGGCGGGAAATTGGTGGTGCCAAGTAACGGCGAAAAACCGAATACTTCGGGCGCTGCCCGTTGCGGGCCTTACCTTCGCTACCGGTTTTTACCTGGCTGCCCCTTCTGCAAATGACCGTTTCTGACCGCCTGCACCGGCTACTGGGCGTCCGCCCCGGCGAGGGCCGCACGGTGGGCTTGTTTGGCCTCCACAACTTCCTGCTCGGCATTGGCTCCATTCTGGTGTACGTGTCGGCCAACCTGATACTGCTCGAGTTTGAGCCCGAGCACAACCTGCCGCTGGGCTACCTGCTCTCGGCGGTGGCGCTGCTGGGCGTGGGCAAGCTCTACGATTTCCTGGAGCACCGCCTGCCGCTCAACACGCTGGCCGGACGGGTGTTGCTGGCCGTGGTGGGCCTTACGGTGGGCGTGGGCGGGCTGGTGGCGTTTGGGCACTCGGTGGCGGCGGCGGTGGCCATCATCACGGGCTACCGCATTATTTACCTGCTTAGCTCGCTGGAGTTCTGGGGGGTGTCGGCGGTGGTGTTCGATGTGCGGCAGAGCAAGCGGCTGTTTTCGCTGATTTCGGCCGGCGACCTGCCCGCCAAGGCCCTGGGCGCGGTGCTGGCCGCCGTGGTGCACGAAACCAGCCAGCTGTACTGGCTGCTGCTGGTGGCGCTGGCGGCGTATCTGGGAGCCTACGTGGTGCTGCAAATCACGCTGCGCTCGCACCGGGTAGAGGCGGCGGCCGGGCGGCGGCCCAGCCGCGAGGCCGACGGCTCGGCCATTGTGCAGCAGCTGTTTGGCGGCAGCCGGCTGGTGCTCTCGCTGTGCCTGAGCGTAGCGGCCATTGCGGCCGTGGCGGCGGGCATCGAGTATTTTTTCTTCATCAACGTGAAGGAGAAATTTCACCACGAGGGCGACGTGATGCAGGCCGTGGGCTGGGTGCTGGCTGGCACCTACCTGGTGGCACTGGTGGCCAAGCTGCTGCTCACCGGCCGGGGGCTCGACCGCCTGGGGCTGCAGCGCACCCTTACGCTGCTGCCGGCCACGGTGCTGGTGGCGCTGGCGGGCTTCGGCATTTTGCGGGCCAGCGGGGCCTCGGCCACCGGGCAACTGGTATACTTCTGCGGCCTGTACCTGGTGCTGGAGGTGCTGCGGCGCACGGTGTTCGAGCCGGCGTTTCTGGTGCTGTTTCAGCCCCTGGCCCCAGTACTGCGCCTCAAGGGCCACACCCTGGCCAAGGCGTTCTACGAGCCCATGGGCATGGCTCTGGCCGGGGTGCTGCTGCTGGCCCTGCACGGCAACACGGCCCTGGGCGGCTGGCTGCCCTACGCCTGGATGGGCCTGTTTCTGGTGGCCGCGCTGCTGCTGCTGCGCCGCACCTACCACCACTACCTGGCCGAGCTGCAACACAACCTGGGCCGCCGCTTCAACGCCCAAAACGTAACCGGCGAAACCCCGGCCGAAGCGCCCGATGGCCCCGACTTTCAAAATCCGAACGCCCAAAACCCAACACCGAATACCCAAAACCAAAAACCCAAGACTAAACACCAAAGCCGCGATAACCAATCTCTTGCACCAAACGGCCAGCACGACAGCCCGCTGCCGGTTGGCCGCCTCGAAGCGCCTTCGCTCGAAGCCCTGGCCTTTACCGAGAGCCTGGCCCACCGCGCCTCGCGCCCGCAGGCCACGGCGGGCCTCACCCGCCTGGGAGCCGCGGCGGTGCCCGCCCTGATGGCCGCCATTCCGGCCGCCCTGGCCGTGGCCGACGGGCCGCTGCTGCGCCGCCTGGCCCAAGCCGCCGGGCGGGTGCGCACCGCCCACAGCCGCCAGCTGCTGCTGCACCTGGCCCAGGGCGATAACCTCTTTGGCCGCGCCGCCGCCCTGCACGCCCTCGGCAACTTTAGCCCCGACCCGGCCGACGCCCCCGCCCTGCACGCTGTGGTGCAAGACGAGCTGCGCCTGGCCCAGCACCTGCTGCACGGCCAGGCCGAGCTGGCGGCCGGGCACCCCGCCCTGGCCCTGGCCCTGGGCTACGAGTTGGGCCTCGTGCAGGCCCGCATCTTCGACCTGCTGGTGCAGCTGTACCCGGCCCAGGCCATTGCCGATGCCCGCCGCAACGTGGCCCAGGCCGGCCGCGAGCGCCAGGCCAACGCCCTCGAAATGCTCGACAACCTCATTCCGCGCCCGATTTATCAGGGCCTGCAAGCCCTGCTCGACCAGCAGCCCCTGCCCCACAAGCTGCGCGTGTTTGATGAGCTGCTGGGGCCGCCGCCCGCCGCCAGCGCCGCCGCCACCGTGGCTACCCGCGGCACGGCGGCCTTCACCGACTGGACGGTGGCCCTGGCCCTGGCCGCCTGGCAGCCCACGCCCCTTAGCCTGGGCGTTATGCCCGGCCACCTGCTCTCGGCTAACCCGCTGGTGCGCGAGGGTGCCCACGCCGCCCGCAAAACCCTGGCCCAGCACCACCCGGCCCTTTACGCCGCCCTTCCCCGCCTTCACGCTTCGCTCGTTTACATGGCCCACCCCTCTGCCCACCACCACGATGCCCCGGCCCGCACCAGCGCCGCCGACCGGGTGCGCATCCTCAAAAGCACCGCTCTTTTTGCCGAAACGCCCGAGAACGTCCTCAGCGCCATCGTGCCCATCATGAACGAGGTGGAGTACCTTGAGCCCCACCAGATTTTTGCCCAGGGCGACACCGGCGCGTCGTTGTTCATTGTCTATGAGGGCGAAGTCGGCATCTACCACGGCGAGCGCCTGCTGGCCACCTTCGGCAAAGGCGACTTTTTTGGCGAGTTGGCCCTGCTCGACGCGGAGCCCCGCTCGGCCACGGCCCGCACCCTCGGCCCCGCCCTGGCCTTCCGCCTCGACCAGGAAGATTTTTACGACGTGATGGAGGAGCGCCCCGAAGTGCTGCGCAACATCCTGCGCGTGCTGTGCCAGCGGCTCAGGAAACAGAATGCCGTGGTGGCTGGGTGAGGCCAATGAGCGGCTTTGCCAATGAGCGAATGAGCGAGTGAATTAATGGTTGGCAGTGCGTCCCCTTCGCATTACCAGACTATCAATTCACTCATTCGCTCATTCACTCACTCGCTCATTGAAGAAGCCGCCCGGCAGGCATTTGCAGCCGCGGCCCCAACACCACGCGGCGGCCGGTGAGCTTTTGCAGCAGCGGCACTAATATTTGCTGGGCGTTGCGCTCGGTATCGGCCAAAATGCCCGATTGCAGGGCCGCCCGGCGCACCTGGGCCTCGGCGTAGCGGTAGCCTTCATCGACGAGGCTGGCATCCTGAAAAAAGCCGTTTTCGGTGCTGAAAACGCGGCTTTGGTCGTGCCGCACCTGGAAATTGCACAGCTCGGCCGGGGGCAGGGTAAGGCGCAGGATGGAGTCGCCTTCGAGCACCACGTCCTGGGGGTTTATTTTGCGCAGGTCGAGGCAGCCCACGGCCTCGCCGCCCACAATGAGGGCCACCTTGGCATCGGGCAGCAGCGGGAAGCGGCTGCTGCGGCGGTACTCCACCACGTCGCGGAAGTGGTAGCGCACCAGCTCCAGCCGCCCCAGGCTTTCGATTTGCACCAGCACCGTTTGGTGGCTGACGCTGACGCGCGGCTCGGTCAGCAAAGGGTTGAAGCGGGCCAGGGTCGGGCCAACTTTCGTCCACAAAAACCAGCCCAGGGCCAGCAAAAAACCCAGCGGAACAAGACGACGAAGCAGGCGCGTAAGCATGGTGTGAAGGTAGCGGAAGGATACATGGCGAACGAATGTAACGCCCAACGTCAGCTTTACGTCGCCGAAAAGTGAATAATTGCGAGGAAAAAAGCAGGTTGCTCTTTCGGGATTGTAATCTGAAAAAAACCGAAAAGCCGAATTTTTCAAGGTCCGTTTACGCGAGTATTCGCCGGGCCAGCGACTAGCCCCGGTGCGGCCAATGGTGTTTGTACTGGCTGCAGAGTAAGTGAGGGCGTTGGACGCTAGCCGACGTTTAGCGCATATCTTTACGCGAAATCCAGAAGACTTTCGTATTCTTTAATTTTTTTTTGCGGACAGATAAACAGCCATTTGAAGGGCTTGGCGGAGGTTTATCCGGATTATATTTTTTTTATCCGGCAGCTAGCAGAACTTCCTGCTAACCGAACTAGTAGGGAGCCGCCCCTTTACAGGCAGCAGCCACCGCAACGTACCAGCCGGCTTTCCGCATGAAAACATTGTTTCACTTCTTCGCAGGCTGGCACGGCTGCTGCTGACGCAGCCCCCCACGCCCCGTTGCCGCCCCCGATGCGGCCCTCTGCCGGCCCCGGCCTTCCCCTGCGGGGCAGGCTTACCTTCCTAGGTCGATTTCCCTCTTTTGGCATTTTCACGCTGCGCCACCCGGCTCACTGGGCCTTTGGCTGCGCATGCGTTAGTGTTTGCTGCCCTGCTTGCTTATCCATCACTTCATATTCTTTGAAAGCATGAAAAAAACATTCCTCACGCTCGTTTCCTGTGCTGCGCTCTGGGCTGGCCCAGCAGTCAGCTTTGGGCAAACGGCCCCGCCTTTGGGCGCGGCCGCCACCTTCACCCTCTTTACCGCCGTCGGCGCGTTCGACAACGTGGGGCCTTCCGTCGTTAGCGGCGACATTGGCACCAATGCGGGGCAGTTCACCGGGTTTCCGCCCGGCGTAATCCTCACGGGCAACATCCACCACGCCGATACCTACTCGAACCAAGCGGCAACAGATGTGCAAACGGCGTTCAATGCAATGTCGGCGGTGCCCTGCGTTTCGCCGCTGGCTGTGTACGGCGGGCCACCGAGCAGCCCGCAAACGCTGCTGCCCGGCTCCTACTGCGTGGGCGGGGCCACTACCTTGGCTGGCAGCCTCATTCTGGACGCGCAAAACAACCCCAACGCCTTGTTTTTCCTGCGCGTGACTGGAGCCCTGACCACGGGTGCCGGCTCCACTGTGACGCTGATAAACGGGGCCTCGGCCACCAATGTGTACTGGCAGATAACCAACCGTACCGACCTGGGCCAAAATTCGCTGATGCAGGGAACGCTGATAACGGGCGGGGCCATCAACCTAGTTCAGGGCGCTACGCTGCGGGGCCGGGCCCTGACGCGGGCTGGGGCCATTACGATGGACAGCAACACGGCTACGCTGCAATTGCAGCCTTTGAGCGCCACCTTCTGGCTGGGCAACGGCACGACGGATTGGTTCACGGCCAGCAATTGGTCGAACGGCGTGCCCACCAGCCTGCTCGATGCCGGGGTGTCTGCTAACAGGGCCCCTTACCCCGCCATCGCCAACGGCAGCGCGGCGGTTCGCAACCTGGCCATCGGCAACGGGGCCCAGCTCAGCCAAAGCGGCGGCAGCCTCGATGTGGAAGGCAACCTCGACAATGCCGGCACCATCGCCGCTACCGGCGGCAGCTTGCTGCTGAGTGGCACGTCGGCGCAGCTGCTGGGCGGCACCGGCAGCACCCA
Organism: Hymenobacter sp.; assembly: GCA_025356245.1. Taxonomy (GTDB): domain Bacteria; phylum Bacteroidota; class Bacteroidia; order Cytophagales; family Hymenobacteraceae; genus Hymenobacter. The sequence goes on along the minus strand of JANXUO010000012.1, from coordinate 1,162 downwards.
ACTCTGGAGCCTTACCCTGAACAACGCCAACGGCGCGACCCTGGCCGGAGCCGTGGGGGTGCACGGGATACTGATGCCCAGCAGCGGCATCCTCAACACCAACAACCAAGCACTGACCCTGCGCTCGGACATTACGGGCACCGCCCTGGTGAACAACTCGGGCCTGGGCAGCGTGAACGGCGCCGTAACCATGCAGCGTTACATCGCCACGACCCTCAACAGCGGCATGGGCTACCGCCACTACAGCTCGCCGGTGAGCAACACCACCCTCAGCGACCTGGCCACGCCGGGCTTTGTGCCGGTGTTTAACCAGGCTTTCAACACCGGGGGCAACACCGGGACGTCGTTTCCGAACGTATTTACCTACCAGGAAAACCTGGTGACCGTCGCCAAACCCACGTTTGGGGACGGCTTCTTCGTGCCCACGGGCGCTACCCCGGTGGTCGTCATGGAAGGCTACGACGTGAACATCGCCTCCAACCAAGTGGTGGACCTGCGCGGCACCCTCAACAACGGCCCCCAGAGCCGGACCAACCTGAGCCGGGGCACCGGCACCGAAAACGGCTGGCACCTGCTCGGCAACCCCTACCCCAGCCCCATCGATTTCAGCCAGAGCGCCGGCGTGGTCCGCACCAACCTGGACAACGCCATCTACGTGTATCAAAGCACCGGCCAGTATGCCGGCGGGTACCGCGGCTACGTGAACGGCTTTGGCGACCCCCGGCTTTCGGCGATGCAGGGCTTCTTTACCCGCGTAAGCGCCGGCCAGACCAGCGGCAGCCTGAGCTTCAACAACGCCGTGCGGAGCACCAGCCTAGCCGTCCAGCCCACCTTCAACCGCAGCGTAGCCGACCTGCGCCCGCAGCTGCAGTTGCAGCTGCAAGGCAGCGCTGCCACTTCGATGGATGAGGCTTACGTATATTTTGAAGCCGGCGCTACCGCCGCCTTCGATGCCCGCTACGATGCCTACAAGCTGCCCAATCTCAGCCACTTGATTCTGAGCAGCCTTACCGCGGCCGACGAGCTGAGCGTAAACGGCCTCGCCCCGCTCAGCGGCGCGACTACAGTGCCGCTGAATGTGAACGTGCCGGCCGCCGGCAGCTACACCCTGAATGCGGCCGCGCTGCGCAACTTCGCCCCTGGCACTCAGGTGCTGCTGCTC